>JBDHIM010000074.1:0-19331 GCA_039587445.1 Gemmatimonadota bacterium | reverse complement strand
GCGCGTCGAGCTGCTGCCGGACGACGGAACCTGGAAGGTCCGCTCGATCGAGATCCTCGAGGAAGAGCGGCTGAGATAGGTGAGATCGAGCTGAGATGGAGATAGATATATAGGTGTAGATAGAGAGCCGCCGACTTCTGACAGGAGGCCACATGCTGGAGTTCTTCATTCACCTCGTCGTCACCGCACTCCTTCTCCTCGTGGTGGCGTACGTGGTGCCCGGCGTCCAGGTCGACGGGATGAAGTCCGCGCTGATCGCGGCTCTGATCCTGGGAGTCGTGAACGCGCTGGTGAGACCGTTCATCGTGTTTCTCACGATCCCGATCACGATCATCACGCTCGGGCTGTTCCTGCTGGCGATCAACGCGTTCATGTTCCAGTTGACCTCCAAGCTCGTCCCCGGCTTCCGGGTCGAAGGCTGCCTGGCGGCGTTTCTGGGGAGCCTGGTCTTCTCGGCCCTGAACCTGGCGGTGTCCGCCGCGTTCGGAGTCTGAGCTTGGAGCTTGGGCAAGGCCGCAATCGGAGTCGCCCGGAGGTGACCTACCTTGGCAGGTAGCGAGCGTCCGAGCGCCTCGGACCGTTTCCTCCGCCTGTTCAGCGACGTTCGGGCGGGCGAGAGCGGGACCGTCCTGCTGCTGGGCCTGAACGTGTTCCTCATCCTCACCGCCTATTACAAGGCGTACTCGTCGGCCGGGCAGGCCCTGCTGCTTCTCGGCATCGTCCCGATCTACGGCGCGCTCGCGGGGAGACTGCCTCGCAAGAAGCTGATCAACGTCGTCACGGTCTTCTTCGCGGCCTGCATGGTCGTCTTCTTCCTTGTCGGCCAAGCCGCCGGACCTTCGCTTCCCCTGGCGCTCGTGTTCTTTCTGTGGATTGGCATCTTCAACGTGATGGTGATCGCCCAGTTCTGGTCGTTCGCGAACGACATTTACACGAGCGAAGAGGGCGAACGCCTCTTCCCGATCGTCGCGTTCGGGGCCTCGGCCGGCGCGGTGGCGGGAAGCTGGCTTTCGGGGGGCGTGATCTCCGTGTTCGGCGTCTTCCTGCCGCTCATCATCGCGGCTGCCGTACTCGCGGTCAGCCTCGTGGTCACGAACTGGATCGATGCCAGGGAGCGCCGGCGGAAGGAGGTCGGCATGCCGAGCGTCTTCAATACCGCGACGATGCCGGCCGCCAGCACCCAGCTCAGCCTGAAGGACATCCACAAGGCGATCGAAGAGTACGATGCGGCCGAGGCGGAGCGGGAGGCACGGGGAGAGAAGGGAAGGCCAGAAGGGGGGGACGCCGACCCTGGTCGTCCCGCACCGACGGGTCCAGCGCCCGATATGACACAGACGTGGCAGTTCGCGGGGAAGGGGGAGGGCCCGTTCAAGCTCGTGTTCAAGTGCCGCTACCTCCTCCTCATCGCTCTCCTCATCATGCTGCTCAACTGGGTGAACACGACGGGCGAGTACATCCTCGGGAGCGTGGTCGAGGATTCCGCGGCCGCGGCGGTGGCGGCCGCGGGAGCGGGCGGCCTGACGGAGGGCGAGTTCATCGGAGCGTTCTACTCGAAGTTCTTCGCGGTGGTGAACGGGCTTGGGCTCTTCATCCAGCTCTTCCTCGTCTCGCGCGTCATCAAGTATCTGGGCGCGCGAACGGCCCTGCTCGTCCTTCCGCTCATCGCTCTGGGGGGATACGCGCTGCTCGCCTTCTATCCGATTCTCTCGATCGTGCGTTGGGCAAAGACGGCGGAGAACGCGACCGACTACTCGCTTCAGAACACGATGCGGAACGTGATCTTCCTCCCCTGCACCCGGGAGCAGAAGTACAAGGCCAAGCAGGCGATCGACTCCTTCTTCTGGCGGGCAGGGGACGTGCTCTCCGCCGCGGTCGTATTCATCGGAACCACCTACCTGGCTATGCAGGCAAGCCAGTTCGCGATCGTCAACATCGTGCTCGTCCTCGTCTGGCTCGTGCTCGCCGTCCTGATCGGCCGCGAGTACATGAAGCTGGTCGACTCGGGCCGTCCCCCCTGCGTCGAGAGCCCGTTCGGATCGTTCTCCGTCTGAGAGTATTCACGATTCGGGCATACCGATGTTCCGCTCCGACGATGAGGAGAGGGACTTCTGGGCCGAGCCGGTGAGAAGTTCGACCGAGATTCACGGGAGCCGCATCTTCGGGCGTCGAGCCGCTCAGCCTACAGAAGGACCTTGAAGCCCTCCAGGCGAGCGGCATCGGCCAGCCGGTCGTCGAAGGTCACGAGCTCGCCTTCCGCGGGCGTTCCGGCCCAGGTCAGCGCCGCCGCCAGCTGCAGCGCATCTCCCGTCGAGATGGCGTGAAGCCTTAGCAGGCGCAGGACGTTCTTCCGGACGGCCTCGCTCGGCTGTACCTCGTGCCAGCGGTCGGACAACGCAGAGAGGACCGCGCGAGCCTGCTCCTCCTCGGCAAGCTGGATCCTGCCTTCCCGGCGCAGTCGTGCGAACGCCGAGGCGCACTCGATCGGGCTCGCCCACCAGACGGCCAGCTGCGGGTCTTCTTGCAGGTACGCTTCGGCCCGAATCGTGAAGCTCTCTTCGACGCACAAAGACACGAGGGCGGAGGAATCCCAGAACCTCAACGGCCCTCGGCCCTTTCCTCGAGCAGCAGGGCCCGAGCCCGGCCCTCGGGGTCGGCCGGCCTCGCCAGTTGACCGAGGTCGAGGGCATCCTCCCGCAGGGGAGGCCGAACCTCGCCGGTCCGAACGAGGCTCTCGACGCGACTCTCCATGTGCCGACGGGCGTCTATCGGGGAGATGCGCGCGATGGGCTTGCCGCGATCCGTAACGATGACTTCCTCTCCGGCTCTGACGATGTTCAGGTAGCGGCTGAGCCGTGCCTTGAGATCAGATATCGGCGCCTGAGTCATCTGCCGCTCAACTCTCCTTCGAGTCATGTCAGTGATATGACTACACTAGTCACAAGCATACATCCCGTATGGTCATATCGCCAGGTTGCCCTCGCTCCATCAACTGCGGTCGTGACGTCTTGCGCCCTGAACAGGGATAGCCAACCTGAGGACCGCCCGTGGCCGGCCCGACGGCACGGCACGAACGTGGAAGTGGCACAGGCAGAACATGGGGCTCACATTATACCCAAACGTTCGCCTTGGTCATCCGCAGGAGCGGAATGCGAAACGCACCGAGAAACGTGAAAAGAACGAACCGTTGTCTGCGGCCAGAACTTGCCGGTGACTTTCTGCGTCGGGCCGCCAAGACCTGCGGCAACGCGTGAACTTCCGCTGAGCGACAAATGTCACTACTTCGCATCATACGAGAGCCGATCACGAGATCGGATATCGCGAGTCTAGCCGCTGCTCAATTCGGCGACATGGTGAAGGCCGTCGTCGACGTTGCCTGCCAAGTGATGGTGATCGGGGGCGAGCTTCATTCGGATGAAGAAGCGGCACTCCTCGACGACGGCTCGAAGCAGGAGCATCTGTGGGGCATCAACCTCTATCCTGACGAGCCGGAGTCCGATTGGATCGAGTACGACTCGATCATCAACATTCGGCCAAGCCGGGGGAACCGTTCGCGCGACGTGGAAGATCCGGACGTGAAAGAATCGATTCGGCGAGTCGTCGATGGGCTGATCTCCGAATGACGGGCCCTCGAGCTGTGGTTCACGCGCAGGCAGCGGCGGGGCGCTGGGCGGGCCTGACGTTGATGGAACAGATGGCAAACATTGGCAGCGAAGTCGACCGGGCGATTCGGGCACACGAAAGTGGACGTGAAGCTCGCTTCGAGCGGGCGTTGACTCGTGCCTTGGAACTCTTCGATCTGACGGCCACCGATCCGAGATGGCGGGGGCCGCGGCGCCGCGAGATCCTACGGGCGCGAGAGGAGTTCTGCAGACTCTTTTTCGACGAGGATGTGGTGCCGCACCTTCGCGCTAGTTTGCGCCGCTACTTCCTTCAATTCGCGGTCGCCGCCCGGCTATCCTCGTAGCCTCGGGGCACCGGCCAACCGTCTTTGTTGTCTCGGCCTCGATCTAAAGAGGCTCAAGGAGACTTCCTGGTTTCCATACCTCGCCGTATAGTGCGCACCTATTGTCGGCATTGGCGAACGGTTCACAGAGTGCACGCGCCCCAGGCGCAGGCTTTCAGGAGAGCTTAGATGAGACGAGTGGCATTTGTTGGTGCGGGAGCGCTTCTTCTACTTACGGGTTTCGTGGCCTCGAACCTGTTGGGTCGCGTTGGGACGTCCGACGCCTCGAAGGCCGGGGTGGTCGCGGACCAGGCTCAGGAGACGGAGTACGAGTCGGATCCTGAGGTCATCCAGCGCGTCCTCACGGGCGGTGTGCCGATGGGTCGCTGGAAGGAGGGCCTCCTGTTCGAGGGCATCGAGCCCCAGCCCTGGCTGAAGAGCGCCGCCAACTGGTTTCCGGGCACCGAGGACGTCCAGCCGGATGAGATGCGGATCACCTTCATGGGTACGGCTCCCATGCTCAGGCCGGGCCAGATGAACACCTCCATCTACGTCGAGCTCGGGAACGGCGACTCCTTCATCTTCGACTTTGGGGAGGGCGCCGTCGCCAACTACCTGGCTTCCGGCATCCCGATCAACAAGCTGAACGACATCTTCCTCAGTCACCTCCACGTGGACCACTTCGGATCTCTCCCATGGGTCTAAGCGTTCGGGGCATGGGCGGGCCGCTGGCACGAGCCACTCCGCATCACCGGTCCTTCGGGGCGCACCGAGAAGGACGGAGTCGCCTATATGGTCGAAGGCATGAAGCAGATGATGCACTGGCATCGCGAGGCTTTCAGCGTCTTTCCGACGGGCTGGGAGATCGATGTCAACGAGTTCGACTTCGCCGACGCCGGCGGCACCGCCTACGAGAAGAACGGAGTGAAGGTGATCCACTGGCCCGCGTCCCACGCCAAGGATGGGGCATCGGGCTACCGCCTGGACTGGAACGGGCTGAGCTTCTGCTTCACAGGCGACACCCGGCCCAACACCCTGGACATCGAGTACTGCCAGGGAGTGGACCTGATGGTCTCCGAGACTCAGCCCGAGGTCGTCGCGATCAGCTCGGGCGTCCAGGGCGTGCCGCCGTTCGTGGGCCGGTACACGATCGACACGCATCACTCCCCGTCGTACGCGGTCGGCTACATCTTCAATCAGGTGAAGCCCCGCATGGCCATGACCACGCACATGCCGTATGACCCCTACATCAACGCAGAGACTATCGCCGAGGTGAGGGAGCACTGGAAGGGCCCCTTCCACTTTGGCGCGCCGGACATGGTAGTGGTCAACGTGACCAAGGATCAGATCTGGGTCAGGGACGGGGTCATCCCCGACTATCCGAACGTCCGGGCACCGAACGCCGACGCCTCGATCGCCCAGTTCGGCGGTCTGGTGGTCCCGGTTCCCATCTATCAGCGCGAGGACCTGCAAGCGCAGTCCATCCGCGATGCGGAGATCGATCCCAATGTCTATTACCCAGAGGGCTACCATCCCCTGTTGATGCAGGATTGGCCGACCAAAAAGCCGCTCTTCATCCCCGAGGAGAAGGTTCCGGCGAGCATGAAGTCGGGCCGGTGAGAGTTCGTTCCTCCCGCCTGACCCTGGCGGGAGCGCTGCTCGTCGGCGCCTGTGGCGGGCCGGACGGCGGGCCCGGCGAGGCGGAGGTCCAGGCGTACGATTCGGCGGCGGTCGCGGACACGGCTCCCGACCTGCTTGCCTGGGGGAGCGAGGCGGCACAGCAGCTCCGCCTCGACCAGACGTGGACCGCGGACCTGGATAGCATGGCCAAGTACGGGGCCATCCGCGTCCTCGTCCCCTTCAACCGCACCTACTACTTCCTGGACGGAGGGGTGCAGCGGGGAGTTATCTACGAGGTTTTCCGGGAGTTCGAGAAGTACCTGAACCAGGAGCTCGGGACAGGGGGAGCTCACCGCATCCACGCCATCCTGATCCCGACTCCGCGCGACCATCTGCTCACCGGACTGGTCGAGGGGCGCGGTGACATCGCCGCCGCCGGACTCACCATCACGCCGGAGCGCCGGGAGATCGTCGACTTCTCCGAGCCGTTCTCGACCGAGCTGCGGGAGGTGGTCGTGACCGGCCCTTCGGCGGCCGCGGTGGAGAACCTGGACGATCTGGCCGGGAGGGAGATCTGGGTCCGGCGGTCGAGCAGCTACTACGAGAGCCTGGCTGCCCTGAACCGAACGTTCGAGGCGGCCGGCAAGCCGCCGATGACGCTCAATCCGGCCGACGAGCACATGGAGGACGAAGACCTCCTGGAGATGGTGAACGCCGGCCTGATAACGATGGTCGTCGTAGACGAGCACAAGGCCGAGCTGTGGGCGGAAGTGTTTGACGCGATCACGGTTCGCTCCGATCTCGCCGTCCGCACCGGGGGGCAGGTCGCCTGGGCCTTCCGCAAGAACAGCCCCCAGCTCAAGGCGGTCGTGGACCGCTTCGTCTCACGCAACCAGCAGGGGAGCTACCTCTTCAACGTCCTCTGGAAGCGGTATTGGGGCGACGCGGAGTGGATCAGGAACGCGACCAGCGAGAGCGAGATGGAGCGCTACCGCGCGGTGATGGACCTGTTCAGGCGCTACGCGCGCGAGTACGGGTTCCCGTACCTGCTGATGATGGCCCAGGGCTACCAGGAGTCGGGTCTCGACCAGACGGTCCAAAGCGACGCTGGTGCCGTCGGGATCATGCAGCTTCTGCCGAGCACAGCGGCCGATCCCAACGTGGGGATCCCCGACATCTCCACCACGGAGAACAACGTCCACGCGGGCGTCAAGTACATGGAGTTTCTGAGGCGCCGGTACTTTTCCGATGAAGGGCTGGACGAACTCGACAGCATGATCTTCACGATCGCCGCCTACAACGCCGGTCCCGCCAGGATTCAGCGCCTCCGGGGGGTCGCGGCCGATCGGGGCCTGGATCCGGATGTCTGGTTTCGGAACGTGGAGCTGATCGTGGCCGAGAAGGTGGGGCGGGAGACGATCTCGTACGTGGACAACATCTACAAGTACTACGCCGCTTACGGCATGATCGCGGCGGAAGAAGAGGCGAAAGCGGAGGCGAGGCGAGAGGCGGAGGCCGACGCCGCGGCGGCGGTCGAGGACGACGAGGGTTAGGCGCGCCGCTTCACACGCTTCGCCGATGGGCTTCGGTTCGGCTACCTCCCGCCGTCTCCTCCGCCATCGCCGCCCCCATCATCATCGCCCGCATCGCCCTGCGGATCTTCCGCCTGGTGCGTCGACGCCGGCTCCGAGCCAGGGGGAGCCACGGGGGGAGGGGACTCGTCGTCATCCTTCTTCGCTTCAGGCTTGGGCGATCGCCTTGCGGGGGGCTCGCTACCTTCACGACGCGCGATCAATTCCGTGCGCGGGAACGGAACCGCTATCCCTTCTTCCTCAAACCTGAGCTTGATCAGTCGCGGCAATCCTCTGAGCATGTCTAGCCAGTCCTCACGATTCACCCAGGGCCAGACGGCGATCTCGACCCAGGAATCCGCCAGCTTCTTGACGAAGATGGCCGGCTCCGGGTCGGCCAGGACCATCTCGTTCACGTCGACCAGATCCCTGAGCACCTGGAGGGACCGGTCCAGGTCCTCCTGATATGAGATCTTGGCCGTGACCTCGACGCGGCGGATCGGCTCGGAGGAACGGTTCTCGATCACGTTCGCCCAGATCATGCGGTTCGGAACGAACAGGCGACGGCGGTCGAACGTCAGGATGGTGGTGTTCGCCAGCCCCATCTGCTCCACCGTCCCGATCACTCCGCCCGCCTCGACGACGTCTTCGACGTCGAAGGGCTTGGTGGCCAGGATGAAGAGGCCGGCGGCGAGGTTGCTCATCGAGTCCTGCAGGGCCAGCCCCACGATGACGCCGGCCACGCCGAGACCGGCGAGGACCGTCGTCGGGTTCGCTCCGACCAGCCACAGGCCGGTGACGAGTCCGGAGATCGTGGCCAAGGGCCTTAGCATCCGTCCGACGAGGTCAGTCATCAGGTTCGAAAACCGAACCACCCGGATGAGCCTTAGGAACCACCATATGAACCGGAACACGATCCGGAACAGGACGATGAACCCGATGATGATGAGGAGCCGGACCAGGATGTTGGGCCCGTTGTCCTTGGTCCAAACCCAAACCCCCCGGCCGATGTCCCTCGCCAACCCGAGGAAGACCTCCGGGTTCAGGATGTCGGCGGTCACGTCTCCGGTGGTGCGGATGATGATCTGGCGATAGGCGGCGGTCGGATAACCGCGCTGCTGCAGGAGGTCCGCCGTCATAGTGAGCGTGGTGACAATGCCTTGCAGCCGACGGTCGGCGGCCTGGCGCTGCGTGCGCAGCGGGGTGATCTCGGATGGATCCGTCCCCGCCTTCTCCGCGTCTTTGATCTGTGCGTCCAGGCGGTTTAGCGTCACGATTGCGATCTGAAGCCGGCCGACCTGGCTCTCGCCCCAGTTCTTCAGGTGGCGATCCACGACCTCCCAATGCTTGGCCGTGTCGACGCCGAGGGAGTCCGCGTCGGCGAGCGTACCCATCTGTCCGATGATCAGCGTGTCGAGCTTCGCCTTCACCTCGACGATTCTGATCTCCAGGGCGTCGAGACTGTCCGGCGCTGTCTCGGCACGCAGGTCCCTCAGGTCATCCACTGAGTCGGTGCGCCGCTCGATCGCCTCCTCGTAGAGGTCCGCGACCCTGTAGAGGAAGGCGCCGAACGCCTCCTTGATCGAGTCGACGGGTTGACCGGCGGCCGCGAGCCGAGGGATCAGCAGCAGCGGGTCGTTCTCGATACCCTGCACCTCCTCGATCATCTGATTGCCGAGCACGGCGGCGACCTGGCGTTCGTCCCGGCTCGCCCTGCGAGTCCGGTTGTCCAGCGCCATGATGCTGTCGACGAGCAGGTCGAGCCGCTCCAGGCCGGCCACGGCCTGCTCGATCTGCACTTGAGCTGTGTCGACCGCGACCGTGTCGGCGGCCAGGGAGTCGAGGACGGCTTCGATCGAGTCTGAAGACTCTCCCGCTTCTTGGGCGCTGAGGGCGATCGGGAACAAGAGCAGGATCGGCAGCACCGGCAGTAGGCGCCGGAGACCGGAGGATCTTCCGTTGTGTTTGGCTCGAATCATGGGCGCATGGGTCCGTTTGGGTGTGGTGTTCGGGGAGAAGATGATACGGTTCCTGAGCCTGCCAGCAAGGCTTGATGCGTTTGTCATAGCCCGGTGTCCGGTGCATGATGACGTCCATGGCCGCCCGTTCGATCGCGGCGGCCGGCCCAGCCGACGTCGATGCGAGAGGAATAGATCGATGGAACGAATCGTCGAGTGCGTGCCCAACTTCTCCGAGGGGCGGGACGAGGCGCTCATCAGGCAGATTACCGACGCCGTCGAGAGCGTGTCGGGCGTCACGCTGCTGGACGTCGACCCCGGCGCGGACACGAATCGCACGGTCGTCACCTTCATCGGTTCACCCGAGACGATCGGCGAGGCGGCTTTCAGGGCTGTGAAGCGCGCCTCCGAGCTCATCGACATGCGGGATCACCACGGCGCCCACCCTCGCTTCGGCGCCACGGATGTCGTGCCCTTCGTTCCGGTGTCGGGGGTGACGATGGAGGAGTGCGCGGAGATCGCCGAGCAGGTGGGCCGGCGAGTCGGCGAGGAGCTGGGTATTCCCGTCTACCTGTACGAGCACGCGGCCACCAGACCCGAGCGCCGCAACCTCTCGAACGTACGCTCCGGCGAGTACGAGGGGCTCGAGGCGAAGCTGGCCGATCCGGATTGGGCGCCCGACTTCGGTCCCTCCGAGCTCAATCCGATGGCCGGGGCCACGGCGGTCGGCGCCCGCGAGTTCCTGATCGCCTACAACATCAACCTCAACACGACGGACCGCCGATACGCGACCGAGATCGCCTACGAGCTTCGGGAGCGCGGCCGCTGGAAGCGGGCCGGCAACATCGATCCGTTCTACTACAAGGGCGAGGTGGTCCGCTTCCCGGAGGACGGCACCCATCCCTGCGGCAACTGCGACTTTACGGGCGGGTCCTTCGAGGATCTCGCCGAGCACTATAGGGAAGCACACGGCGGAGACCTCGCCGAGAGGTATGCCTCCATCCCGATCGATCCGGAGAGCCCCAGCGGGCCGGTATTCAAGGACGGACGATTCCGTTTCCTGAAGGGGCTGGGGTGGGTGATCGAGGAGTACAACCGCGCCCAGATCAGCCTGAACCTCACCAACTACAAGGTGAGCCCGCCGCACGAGGTTCTGGAGGCCGCCCGCGAGGAGGCGCGGAAGCGGGGGATCGTGATCACCGGCTCGGAGATCGTCGGGGTGATCCCGTACGAGGCGATGAAATGGGCCGCTCACTCCTACCTGCGGGGGATGCGGCGGTCCAGCGGCCTCCCCGTTCCGGACCTGATGGAAACGGCGGTCCAGTCGATGGGCCTGCGGGAGGTGTCCACGTTCGAAGTGGAGGAGCGCGTGCTGGGAATGCCGAAGCTGGAGGGACCGCTGGTTTTGCGCCCGACGTTCGATTTCGTGGACGAGGTGTCGCGCGACACTCCCGCCCCAGGCGGAGGCTCGGTGGCGGCGTTGGCGGGTGCCCTCGGGTCTGCCCTCGCCGCCATGGTGGCGAACCTCTCGATTCCGAAGGGCGAGTTCGACGCGCAGTACGACACGCTGTCTTCGATTGCCGAGCGGGGTCAGGAGCTCAAGGACGCGCTCCTCCGGGGCGTGGACGAGGACACTCGAGCTTTCGACTCCGTGATCGAGGCGATGCGGATGCCGAAGGACACGGAGGAAGAGCGGGAGACAAGGGCCGACGCCATGCGGGAGGGCTACAAGGCGGCGACCCGGGTGCCCCTGGCCAACGTCGAGCTCTGCGTGGAAGCCCTGAGGTTGTGCGCCGAGATCGCACCGCTGGGCGATCCCCAGATGATCAGCGATGTGGGAACGGACCTCCCGGAGACCGGGGACGAGACGTTCTCCGGCGAGATGCGGGCGGCCGTCGAGGCGCTGCTGGCGGAAAGCGCGGAGCTTGCCGGGGCCGTGACGGTGGTGGTGGAGGAGAGACTGGAAGGGTAGGGCCGTTTGTCGAATCGGAGATCGTCACGTCAGAGGCTTCCGCGAGGTGTCGCCTTTGGCGTCGTCGTGCTCGCCGGCAGCTCGTCGGGGGCCGCCGCCCCGGTCCAGGAGGCGTCGGGTGAGATCTCCGTGCTCTTCGTGGGCAACAGCCTGACGATCCAAAACGATCTGCCCGCGATGCTGGACGCGCTCCTGAGGTCCACCGGTTGGGACCAGGTGCGCGTGGCTTCGCTCTCTCAGCCGGGGTTCGGATTGGAGGACCACTGGCGCGGTGGTGTCGCTCGCGCGGCGATAAGGACAGGCGCGTGGGATGTGATCGTGTTGCAGCAGGGACCGTCCGCGACGGAAGGCCGACCGTCGCTCCTGGAGTACTCGAGCCGATTCGCAAAGGAGGCCCGAGACGCCGGAGCTCGCGTCGGCCTCTACATGGTGTGGCCGACGAAGGCGCGCCGCTACGACTTCGACGGCGTGAGCGAGTCCTACTCGATGGCCGCCGACGCTGCGGACGGCGTGCTGTTTCCCGTCGGCGACGCGTGGCGCGAGGCCTGGTGCCGCGATCGGGACCTCGCCCTGTATGGGCCGGACGCCTTCCACCCGAGTCAGGCCGCTACCTATCTGGCGGCTCTCGTCATCTATGGGCGGCTGACGGACTCGGATGTCAGCGGGCTTCCCCCCGACCTGGAGCTGGATTCCGGGTACGCGCCGGTCCTGGCGCTCGATGCTGAAACCGCGGCACTGCTGCAGGAGGCCGCAGCGGCCACGAATGCTGGTAACGGGTCCGAGGCATGTCGCGGATGAAGGACTCCGCCGAGCTGCTGGCCGTGGTTACGGGCGCGAACTCGGGAGTCGGACGGTCCGCCGCTGAGCTTCTGGCCGCCGCCGGCGCTTCGGTCGTCATGGTCTGCCGGAGCGAGGAGAGAGGTCGCGCGGCGCTCGAAGCGGCTCGGAAGAAAGACCCGGACTCTCGACTCAGGCTCGAGGTGGCCGACCTGTCATCGCTGAGTTCGGTGCGGGATGTGGCCTCCCGGCTTCGCGATCGGGCAGGTCCGATCGATCTGCTCGTCAACAACGCCGGCGTCTACCGGGCCCGGCGCGAGCTGTCCGAGGACGGCTTCGAGATGACGATGGCTGTTAACCACCTGGGCCATTTCGTCCTGACACATCTGCTTCTGGAGCAGCTCACCGAAGCCCGCGGGCGGGTGATCAGTGTCAGCTCGGACGGTCATCGTAGCGGCGACCTGAAGAGGGCCCCTCTGGAGGACATCCTGACGGGGGTTATCCCCTTCAAGGGCCTTCAGGCCTACGCGGATTCCAAGCTCGCCAACGTGTTGTTCGCCCTTGAGCTCTCACGGAGAATGGGCCAGGCCGGCCTCACGGCGGCTGCTTTGCATCCGGGCGTACTCTCGACGCGCATCTGGAACCAGAACCTCAACCCGCTGAGCCTGATGATGCGTGTCTTCAAGCCGTTCATGAAGCGGTCTTCGACGGGCGGCCAGGCGGTGTGTCGCTTGGCCGTCGACTCCGCGGCGGCCGATGTGGATGGCCGATACTTCCATGTCGAGGAGGAGTCGACGGCGGCCGATCAGGCCTACGATCAGGAGCTGGCGGAGGAGCTTTGGACCGAGAGCGCTCGGCTGACGGGCGTGACGGCGGCGGTTGCGTGATGGGCCGTTGTCGGTACTCGCCCGCGTCCGGCTGATGGCGAGATCCGGGCGGCTGACGGTCGCGGCCGCGGCGAGTCTCGCGGCCGTGGCGACGCTGGCGTGCGGCACGGCGGAGCGCGGGCCCGCTCCCGGATACTCCGGTCGCTGGGAGGTCATAGGCTTCGATATGCCCGGCTTCCATGCGCTGTCGGCCGAGGAGTCGCAGGCGCTTGTGGGGACCTCAGCCTCCTTCTCGGCGACTGAGGCCCGTTTCGGGGAGCGAGGGTGCCGCCCGCCCGCTTACGATAAACGCGACGTCGGGCTGGCGGACTTCGGCTCCGAGTACCGGGTCGATCCGGCTCTCCTCGACGTGTCCGATCCCGTGCAGGTCGTCGATGTCGGCTGCGCCGCCGCTTGGACCGGCCCCGGATCGGTTCTCATCCTTCGAGCCGACGGCTCGCTGCTGACGGTCTGGGAAGGGGTGTTCTTCGAGCTGGCGCGAGTGAGTCCGTGAGCGAAGCGGACCACGCCGGGATGTGATGGGCCGACTCTGGGAACCGCTTCGGCGTCGACTCCGCAGCGCGCGCGAGATCTACGAGGGCATGTACATCGCGCCCTATCGCGCCGAGATCCACCGGGAGTACCTGCGGCAACGCGATCTCTTTCTCCTCGCCGGTTTCTCGGATCTCCTCGGCGTCCCGAACCCGACTCAATTCTACCTGCTGGAGCTCTATCCGGAGCTCATCGAGAGCTTCCACGAGTGGCATCTCCGGATGGGGATGGAAACGGCCCCGGAGGGGGGATTTCGCTGTTGTTGAGCCGAAGGCTCCTCTTCTTCGGAGGGAAGGGCGGTGTCGGGAAAACGACCCTGGCCTCCGCCACGGCGCTGACCCTGGCGGATCAGCGGCTCCGCACGCTGCTGGTGTCGACCGATCCGGCACACTCTACCAGCGACATCCTCGGGGCCGACCTGGGCCCTGAGCCGAGACCCGTGGTCGCGGACTGCTGGGCGATGGAGCTCGACCCGGAGCGGGAAGCGGATCGCTACATCGCGGACGTCAAAGGGCGGATTTCGGAGTCCGTAGCGCCGCGCCTACTGGCCGAGGTCGAGCGGCAGATCGACATCGCCCGTGCCTCGCCCGGGGCGACCGAAGCTGCGGTCTTCGAGCGTTTCACGCGGATCCTCGAAGAGGAGGGCAGGGAGTACGATCGGGTCGTGTTCGACACGGCCCCCACCGGTCAGACGCTGCAGCTTCTCTCGATGCCGGAGCAGATGTCCGCCTGGATCACCGGCCTGATCGGCCGGCGGCGCAAGATGACCGCCGCGGGCAGGATGTGGAGGAACGTGGCCGGCGCGGCAGCCGAGGAGGCGGCGTCGACTGACGATCCCGTCTTGCAGGCCCTAGAGGAGCGCCGCGCGCGCTTTCTCAGAGCCCGGGGAGTCATGGTAGATGCCAGGCAGACCGCGTTCGTCTTCGTGGTGCTGCCGGAACGACTCCCGATCTGGGAGACGGAAAGGGCCGTGCAGGCGCTCGGCAAGCACGGCATCCCCGTAGCCGGGATTCTGGTGAATCAGGTGCTGCCGGACGATCTTTCCGGCGACTTCGTGGACCGGCGGAAGGCCAGGGAGGCGAGGTACCTGGCGAAGATCCAGGAGGATCTGGGGAGCTGGCCGCTCTGGCGCGTGCCGATGCGGGAGGAAGATCCCGTCGGCACCGATGCGTTGCGAGAGCTAGGTTACACGATATGGGACTCTTACGGCATGATACCTAAGGCACCATCTCAGATGAATGACGGCGGTTCGGAGAGCTCGGCGTGAGCGCCATCGTCCTGCTCGTCGTCGGCGTCTCGGCCTTCCTGACCGGCTACCTCGTCTACTCGCGATACATCGCCCGGCGCATATACCAGCTGGACCCCGACTTCGTCACGCCGGCCCATCAGTTCGAGGACGGCGTCGACTACGTGCCGACCAACAAGCACGTGCTCTTCGGGCACCACTTCACCTCGGTGGCGGGAGCGGCGCCGATCGTGGGTCCCGCGATCGCGGTGATCTGGGGATGGCTGCCCGCGTTCCTCTGGGTGGTGCTGGGGACCGTGTTCGCGGGGGCGGTGCACGACTTCGCTGCCCTGTGGATCTCCACACGGCACAAGGGCAACTCGATCGGGACCCTCACGCAGTCGATCATCGGCGACCGGGCCCGCGTGCTCTTCCTGTTCGTGATCTTCTTCCTGCTCCTGATGGTCAACGCGGTGTTCGCGGTGATCATCGCCAACCTGTTCATGAGCAACCCGGGCGCGGTCCTTCCCGTGTGGGGGTCGCTGGCGGTGGCCCTCGTCGTGGGATTCCTGATCTACCGGACCGGCGCCGGCATCCTGGTACCGTCCATCGCGGCCCTGCTGATTCTCTATGCGCTCATCTGGTTCGGGCAGTACGTGCCGTTCGAGCTGCCGGACCTGATCGGCTTCGGTCCCACCGCGGCCGAGATTCAGGGCGCGGGCGGCGACGCGGAACTGGCAGCGGAGGCGGCCCGGGCGGACGGCCAGCGAGTGGGCTGGATCGCCGTGCTGTTCGTCTACACGTTCTTCGCCAGCGTCCTCCCGGTGTGGCTGTTGCTCCAGCCGCGCGACTACGTGAACGGTCACCAGCTCTTCGTCGCGCTGGCGCTGATCGGGGCGGGCGTGTTCGTGACCAACCCGCGCGTCGTCGCCCCCGCCATCAACCTGAGCCTGCCGGCCGACGCGCCGAACTGGCTCCCGCTTCTGTTCATCACGATCGCCTGCGGAGCGATCAGCGGCTTCCATGGCCTGGTGGGGTCCGGCACCTCCTCGAAGCAGCTGGCCAAGCAGACGGACGCCAGGTACGTGGGCTACGGCGGGGCTCTCGGGGAGGGGACCCTGGCGGTCGTTTCCATCATCGCCACGACGGCCGGCTTCGCCCTGTTCGTGGGGATCGACGGATGGCACGAGCACTACGGCTCCTGGGCCAGTGCCTCGGCCGGTGCGACGACGGCGTTCGTGAACGGGGTCGGCGTGATCGCCGAGGGTCTGGGCATCCCGCATGCCGTGGCCACGATCTTCGCGGCGGTGATCGTGATCAGCTTCGCGGCGACCAGCCTGGACACCAGCGTTCGGCTTCAGCGCTACATCATCGGCGAGCTGGGGGTGCAGTACCGCGTGAAGGTCCTTCAGAATCGTTGGCTGGCGACGCTCGTGGCCGTCGGCAGCTCCGCTCTCCTCGCTCTGGGCCTGGACCGGGGGGCGGGCGGAATGCGGATCTGGCCCCTGTTCGGGACCACGAATCAGCTGCTGGCGGGACTCACGCTCCTGATCGTCAGCCTGTTCCTCATGAGGTTGAGGCGCCCGGCCTGGGTCACGGTCGTGCCGATGAGCTTCGTGCTCGTCATGACGACCTGGGCGATGGTCCTCAACCTCATAAGATACCGGAGCGAGAGCCAGACGCTCCTCCTCGTCGTCGGCGGTGCGATCTTCGTGCTGGAGCTGTGGCTCCTGTTCGAGGCGGTGGCCGCCGTTCGGCGACTGCTGGTCGAGCGGCGCGATGAGGCCTTCGCGCTCGAGCCGACGGAGGCGAGACCGGAGTAGCCACGCAGGGCTATGTTGCACGGTCTGGATATCGGATCAGACGATGTGAAGCCAATTCAGAGGAATGAAGCCATAAGGAGGCGGCGGTGATCGCAGTGATGGGTGCCACGGGACACACGGGACGGTTGATCAGCGAGCGACTGCTGGAGGAAGGGTCGGAGGTACGGGCGCTGGGCCGATCGGCGGAGCGGCTCGCCGGCCTGGTCGCCGACGGCGCGGAGGCGGCGATGGGCGAGGCGGCGGACGCTGACTACCTGACGGGTGCCTTCAGCGGCGCCGATGCGGTCTACACGCTGATCCCCCCGAGCGTGCAGATCGAGGACTACTCAGCCTTTCAAGACCACGTCGGTGAGGCGGTCGTCGGCGCGATCAGAGAGAGCGGCGTCGGCCACGTCGTATTCCTCAGCAGCGTCGGGGCCGACCAGTCGGCGGGGACGGGGCCGATCGCCGGCCTGCACCGGCAGGAGGGGCGGCTGCGGTCGTTGGAGGGAGTCAACGTGCTTTCCCTGCGCCCCGGCTTCTTCTTCGAGAACCACCTCGAGACGTTGGGCCTGATCAAGCACCAGGGGATCAACGGAAGTGCGGTCGCTCCGGACACCTCGCTGCCGATGATCGCCACGCGGGATATCGCCGAGGCCGCGGCGGAAGCACTGATGGCGCGCGACTTCTCGGGCTTCGCAGTACGGGAGCTCCTCGGACCGCGAGACCTCACCATGGCCGAGGCGAACGGAATCATCGGGAAATCGATCGGGACTCCTGACCTGCCCTACGTGCAGTTCCCGTACGAGGATTTCGAGGCTTCGCTTGCTCAGATGGGGGTCTCGGCGAGCATAGCCGCGCTCTACTCGGAGATGGCCCGGGCGTTCAACGAGGGGAGGGTCCGGGCCCTCGAGGGACGCTCGACCGCCAACTCGACGCCTACGTCTTTCGAGACGTTCGCGGCCGAGGTTCTGGCCCCGGCCTACCAGGCGGCCTAGAGGAGAATCGGCCTCCGTCGGGCCGGCGGGTTCCCTGCGCCCGCGACGACGGAGGCCGGAGCGGTTGGTCTGGCGAAGCTCAGCTCTCGAGCAGGCTCAGCTCCCGCGTCGCCTCCACCAGCCGCACGAACTCGGCCCGGTACCCGTGCCGGTCCTCGCCGAGGGAGGCGCGGGCGAGGCGAGAGACATCGGCCAGCGTGAAGTCCCCGCACTGCTCCGAGTCGCGGAGCAGCATGCCGAACGCGGCGACCGAGGCGGCGAACCGCAGGTCGGCGGAGGCGTCTCCGGCCCGATCCGGCACCACCAGCGCCAGCAGCCGGCTGTGCTCGCCGTCGGGCGCCTTGTAGCGGAGCTTCACGAACATCAGCTCGTCGTCCTCGCCGGCGCGCCCGGAATCCGAGGCGTCTTCCTCCGGCCGCTGATAGCGGAGCGGGTCGACGGATCCGGTCTCGACGGGCGGCGCCCCCACGGGCACGACCTCGTAGAGCGCGGTCACCGAGTGGCCGGCCCCCAGCTCACCGGCATCCTTTGTATCATCGTTGAAATCCTCGTCGGCGAGCAGCCGGTTCTCGTAGCCGATCAGGCGGTAGGCCTGAACGCGCGCTGGGTTGAACTCCACCTGGATCTTCACGTCCTTGGCGATTGTCAGGAGCGTTCCGCCCATCTCCGTGACGAGGACCTTTCGCGCCTCGAGCAGGTTGTCGATGTACGCGTAGTTCCCGTTCCCGTGATCGGCGAGCGCTTCCATCTTCGAGTCCTTCAGGTTCCCCATCCCGAAGCCGAGCACCGTGAGGAAGACGCCGCGCCTTCTCTTCTCCTCGATGAGGCGCACCATCTCGGCATCGCTCGACGCGCCGATGTTGAAGTCGCCATCGGTGGCCAGGATCACCCGGTTGTTGCCGCCGTCGATGTAGTTCTCGGCGCCGATCTTGTAGGCGAGCGCGATACCGGCGCCGCCCGCCGTGGAGCCGCCGGCTTCCAGGCCCTCGAGCGCGTCGAGAATCTTCTCCTTCTCACGGCCCGACTCGGAAGGGAGCACGAGCCCGGCCGCCCCCGCGTAGACGACGATCGCCACGCGATCCTCGGGGCGGAGCTCGTTGACCAGCAGGCGTAGCGACTTCTTGAGGAGGGGCAGCTTGTTGTAAGGCTGCATCGAGCCCGATACATCGAGCAGGAAGACCAGGTTGCTGGGCGGCAGCTCATCCAGCGCCATGCGACGTCCCTGCACGCCGATTCTGACCAGCCTGTGCCGCGGGCTCCACGGTGCGCTCGCTACGTCGGTCGTGATGCCGAACGGGTGCTCCCCATCCACGTCGGGGTAGTCGTACGTGAAGTAGTTGACCATCTCCTCGATGCGCACGGCATCGACCGGCGGGCGATCGCCCCCCAGGATGAGACGCCGGACGTTCGTGTACGAGGCGCGGTCCACGTCGATCGAGAAGGTGGAAAGCGGGTTGCTCTCGACGGCGAGCCACGGGTTCTCATCGATGCGGGCGTAGCTCTCCGTGTGGAAGTTGGGGTTGTACCGGCCGGGCAGGCGCTCCCGCGACGCCGCGGCCGGGGCCATGGAGTACAGCCTCACGTCCTCGGCACGGCCGACGGTCGCCTTGTTCGCCACTCCATCGACGACCAACTCCTCGAGCTCGACCGTGATTGGCGCCAGGCTGAACTCGACGCGCACAGTCGCGCCGGTGACGCGCACCTCCCGGCGAGCCTCCTCGTAGCCTGCCAGCGTCGCGAGCAGGGTCACCTTGGTGTCCAGGAGCGTGTCGTCCAAGATGATGATGAAGAACCGGCCGTCCGCATCCGTCAGGGCGGCGTGAGAGGTTCCCTCGAGGACGACCTCCGCGCCGGAGAGGGGCCGTCCCGAATCCCCGTCACGCACGACGCCGGAGAAGGTGACCTCGGGCACGTCGCTTGATGCGGCGGAAGTGGCGGCAGATGAGGCCGCCCAGCGGGAGATCGGGACGACCGCCGCGAGGCTGAGGATCACTACGGCCAGAGCACGGGTCTTCATCGCTCGTCTCCTTGTTGATCTTCGATCTGA
>JBDHIM010000073.1:0-12614 GCA_039587445.1 Gemmatimonadota bacterium | reverse complement strand
CACCGTGAACGACTATCTGCCTGAGCTATACACGGATCGGGATCTCACCCGCGCTCGCAGGCGTGGCAAGGTCGTCGGCTGGTTGCAGGGAGGCACGGCGGTCCTCCTCTTCGGGATCGGATACAACCTGATCGGATGGATCCCGACCCTCCTCGTGCTCGGAGTGGTGGGCTTCGTCGTTTACAAGCTCGTGCGGGGGGCCAAGGCAGGAGACGAATCCGTTTGAGAGAGGTACCAGGAGTGACGTCGTCGTGTCGAGCGACGCAAGCGTGACGTCCGACGGAGACGCCGCCGCGCGGCGCGAGACCGCCCTCGTAACGGGGGCTTCGGCCGGGATCGGCGCGGCGATCGCACGGGAGCTGGCCAGGCGCGGCTACGATCTTATCCTGACCGCCCGTCGGGCAGAGCGTCTGAACGAGCTGGCCGCGGAGCTGGAGTCCGAGCACGGCGCGCACACTGCCGTGATATCGGCAGATCTCGCCCGACCCGATGCGCCCGCTTTCATCGAAGCGGCACTCCGAGACAGGGAGCTGGAGGTGGATGTGCTGGTCAACAACGCCGGGTACGGCGTGACCGGCGTCTACCTGAGCCGGGACTGGCAGACGCATGAGGCCTTTCTTCAGGTGATGGTCCGAGCCGTGGCGGAGCTGACGTGGCGTCTGACCGGGCCGATGCGGGAGCGGGGACATGGACGGGTGATCAACATCGCGTCCATTGCCGGTCTGCTTCCGGGTACCGGGGGGCACACGCTGTACGGGGCGGTCAAGGCCTGGATGATCTCCTTCTCCGAGTCGCTGGCGTTCGAGATGGAGGAGCACGGGGTGACCGTCACCGCGATCTGCCCCGGGTTCACCTACTCCGAGTTTCACGACGTCAACCAGATGCGAGAGCAGGTCTCTCAGCTGCCGGACTACATGTGGATGAGCGCGGAAGAGGTCGCCGTGCAGGCGCTGGATGCCGCGGAGAGAGGAGACAAGGTCTGCATCAACGGCCGAATGAACCGCTTCATCGCCTGGCTGGGAAGACACCTGCCTCGATCCGTCGTCTACCGCACGATGCTGAAGCAGGCCCGAAGCTTCCGCCTCAGCCGGAGAGAAGCTCCACCAGCTCGCCGAGCTCCGCGTCCCAACCCTTGGAGTTGCCTTCCTGATCCTCCGGCCGGACGAAGCCGGACTCGCAGAGGTGAAGCGTCGTGCCGCCGTCGGCTCGGGGCTCGAGCACCCATTCGATCTGCGTCGTGACCCCTTCATCGAGCGGCGTCTCGGCGTCCCGTGCCCAACACCAAACGAGTCGCTTCGGCCGCTCCGCCGCTTCAACCCGGAAGGCGTATGCGCCGTGGTTCTCCCAGAAGAACCGACCCTGTGCCCCGGGGCCGAACCCATCCTGGTCCACCCGGTCGGGGAACCAGCGGGCCAGCTCCTTCGGGTCGGTCAAGGCGCGCCACACACCCTCCGGAGGCGCGGCAAGCTCCAGCGTGCGCTCGACGCTCAAAGTGGTCTCGGTGGAATCGGTCATCATACCTCCTCGTCCCTGTCTAGGTGTTTCTTGAGTCGATCCAGACGCCGATCCCACTCGGCCTCGTACGGCGCGAGCCACAGGTGCAGCTCGCGCAGCGGTTCCGGATCCAGCTCGTGCATTCGCTCCCGTCCCACGCGGCGGACTCGCACCAAACCGGCCGCCGCCAGCGCGTCGAGGTGCTTGGTCACCGCCTGCCGCGTCATCGGCAGGCCCTCCGCGACCTCGCTCACCGACAGCGGACCGGAACGCCGCAGACGCTCCAGGATCTCTCGTCTCGTCGGATCGGCCAACGCGTGAAACGGAGCACTCATGAGCACTAATATGCAACCTTCTGGTTGCATGTCAACCCTCGGGCCGGGTGGCAGGAGGTACGCGACCAGGCCTTGAACTCGGGATCCCCCACGCCGAATCTGAGGGCGGACCCCTCGATGACAGGAGACCCCGCGTGCTCGACGACCTGCTCGAAGCCTGGCGCACCAACCATCGGATCAACCTCTACCTGATCGATCAGATCAACGATGACGGGATGAAATCAACGCTCTCGAAGCACGGCGGGAGGGGCGTGGCGGGTCAATTCGCGCACATGCACAACGTGAGGGTCTGGCATCTCCAGAACCGGGCAAGGGATCTCGCCAGCCCCTTGGCGACGTTCGAGACGAAGGTCTCTTGGCGGGAGTGCTCTCGGGTGAACCGAAGCGGCGAGGCTTCAAGAAGGGGATCTTCACGACGCTCAGCTACCTCATCGCGCACGAGAGCCACCACCGGGGCAGCATCCTCCTCACCCTCAAAACGAGCGGCCACTCGCTGGACAAGGAGGCGGCCTACGCGATCTGGGGTTGGGACCAGATGTAGGAGGCTCGGCCGCGTCGGGGGCAGACCTCCCCTCCGACGCGTCGAGTCTACTGGGCCGCTACTGAGGCTGCGACTACGGTTGCTACTGCGGCTGCTTGACGATCCGAAGGTAGGGCCTCGGCGCGGTCCATCCCTCCGGGAACCTCTCCCGTGCCTCATCGTCGGAGAGGCCGGTTCCGATGATCACATCCTCTCCTTGCCTCCAGTTCACCGGGGTTGCCACCGCGTGATTCGCGGTCAACTGGAGAGAGTCCAGCGCACGGAGAATCTCGTCGAAGTTGCGACCCGTGCTCGGCGGATAGGTGAGCGTGAGCTTGACCGCCTTGTCCGGGCCGATCACGAACACGGAGCGCACCGTGAAGGTCTCGTCGGCGTTCGGGTGAATCATGTCGTAGAGCTCGGCCACGTTCCGGTCGGCGTCGGCGATCAGCGGATAGTTCGGCGCGTTGCCCTGCGTCTCGGCGATGTCATCCAACCAGCGTATGTGATCCTCCAAGGGATCCACGCTCAGGCCGATAATCTTGCAGTTTCTCTTCTCGAACTCCGGCTTGAGGCCCGCCATGTAACCGAGCTCGGTGGTGCAGACCGGCGTGAAGTCCGCGGGATGCGAGAATAGAATCGCCCACCCGTCGCCGATCCAGTCGTGAAAGTGGATCGTGCCTTCGGTCGTCTGGGCCGTAAAGTCGGGCGCGGTGTCGCCCAATCTGATGGCCATCATGCACCTCCTGTCATTAAAGCGGTCGTATCCACTCCATGAACCTGCGGCACAGCCCCTCGAACTTGCAGCAGAGCCGCCCGCGCGTCACGCCCTCCCCTTTTAATGCGCAGTTGACCTGGACTCCGGACATCGAGAGTCTCCGCTGGCATGGAACTCGCCGATAACGTCGGGGTCCACAACGCTTGATTCCAAGCGGCGTTGCGGTTTTTCCAGCTGTATGGCGGTCAAACCGGAGGAGTGCATGGGGGTCATTCGCGCGGCGCGATCCGTCTCTGCGTGGCAACTTGCGACCATCTTTGCGGGGATCCTGGGACTCCTTGCGGCCGACACCTCGTCTCTCGAGGCGCAGGTCGCACCGATCTCCTATGGCCCCGCCGTATGCTCGGTCCCGGACTCCGTGCACGGCAAGCTGGAGCGCATTGCCCGCCGCGTGAGAGGCAACGTCGGTGTCGCGGCCATCCACCTCGAGTCCGGAACGCGGCTCTCGTTGAACGGGGACCGCGCTTTTCCGATGGCGAGCGTCTCCAAGATCCCCATGGCGCTCGAGTTCCTTCGGCGGGTGGATGCCGGCGAGATCTCGCTCGACGAGATGATCGTGGTTCCGCCTACCGACTTTCGACCGGGCAACAGCCCGCTCGCGAAGTGGTCGAGGGGTCGATCGGTGAAAGTGACGATCGACAGTCTCTTCTCGCTCATGCTCGGCATCTCCGACAATACCGCCACGGACGTGATCCTCCGGATGTCGGGCGGTCCCGAGGAGGCGACGCGGCGAGTCCGGGAGTTGGGGGTCGACGGCGTCAGGGTGGACCGGTCGGAGGCGCGCACTTTCGCCGATCTCGTCGGCATCTCCGGCGAGGTGCCCGAAAGCGAGCTCTACCGCGTCAATCACTTCCGGATGAGAGACGCCCTGCCGGTCGACCATCGGGAGGCGGCTCGCGAGCGGTATGGTCACGACCCCAGAGACACGGCCACACCGGACGGAATGGCGGAGCTCCTCGCTCTCATCTACGACGGGGCGGGCCTGACCGAGCCGTCACGCGAGCTGCTGCTCGACGTGATGACCCGCACTCGCACGGGCCGGCGGCGGCTGAGGGGCCTGCTCCCCTCGACCACAGAGGTCGCTCACAAGACCGGTACGATGGCAGCGGCGATCAACGATGTAGGAATCATCACGCTGCCGGACGGCGCGGGGCATCTCGTCGTGGCCGTGTTCGTGAACACGCTCCACGCGACGACCTGGAGACGCGAGCGCACGATCGCTGAGGTCGCCCGCGTGCTGCACGACTATTTCAGCGCTACCTACGGCGTGCCTGAGCTCGGAACCCTGGCGGCGGAATCGGAAGTGCTTTACGAGCTGAGACTCTTCGCCTGTTAGCCGGATAGCCGACTCTCGTAGCCGAGCGGGTCGTGCTCTCGCCGTAGCCGCTCTACCTCCTTTTTTGAACTCCTGCAGTCCCTTCGCATCCCGCTCCAGCCGTAACCATCCGTTGTGACGGGGAGATTAGCGATCTAGTCTGTCCCCGGGCGGCACGGACCACCGACATGTTGCAGCCATCGGGCGAGCCTCCTTCAGCTAGCCGCAGAATGGGCTGAACCCGACCCCTACCGGTGAGCGCTCCCCAGGGTCAAGATTAGAGCGCTTAGAACCCAGCGTCTCGGTCTGATCCTTCACATCCTCACATACAGGTCTGTCATGAAGATTCGGCGCAGGCATCTAATCATCGTTTTGGCTTTGGCGCTCTCGAGCGTCGCGTTCGCTCCCGGGCCGCTGAATCCCCCCATACTCGGCTTCACCCAGGAGACGGCGGCGCAGCAGTTCCAGTTGGAGAGCCGGTTCGACGAGCTCCTGCGAGCTGACAACCTGCGCGACTGGATGCAGCGCATCACCGCCAAGCCGATCTACGTCGGGTCGCCTCACAACAGGGCGATGGCGGACTGGATGGTCGAGCAGTTCCGCTCCTGGGGCTACGAGGCGGAGCTCGCCGAGTACCGGGTTCTCTTCCCGACTCCGAGGATCCGCGAGTTGGAGCTGCTCGAGCCGACGTCGTACACGGCCCGCCTCCGAGAGCCAACTCTGGCCGAAGACGGAACCTCCGGAATCGAGGAGGACCGGCTACCGACATACAACGCCTATTCGGCCGACGGCGACGTCACCGGCGAGCTGGTCTACGTCAACTACGGCATACCCGACGATTACGAGGAGCTGGAGCGCCGCGGGATAGACGTTCGCGGCAAGATCGTCATCGCCCGCTACGGCGGATCGTGGAGAGGGATCAAGCCCAAGGTCGCGCACGAGCACGGCGCGCTTGGCGTGATCCTCTACTCCGACCCGCGCGACGACGGCTACTACCAGGGCGACGTCTACCCTGAGGGCCCGTTTCGCATGGACGAGGGCGTCCAACGTGGTTCCGTGCTGGATATGCCGCAGTACCCCGGGGACCCGCTCACCCCGGCGGTCGGCGCCACGGCGGATGCGGAACGGCTCAGCCGCGCGGAGTCGCCGACTCTCATGAAGATCCCGGTGCTCCCCATCTCCTACTCGGACGCCCTGCCGTTCCTGGAGGCGCTCGACGGCCCGGTGGCGCCCGCCGAGTGGCGCGGCGCGCTGCCGATCACCTATCACCTCGGGCCCGGACCGGCGCGAGCCCGGCTGCACGTCGAGTTCGATTGGGAGCTGACGCCCGCCTACAACGTCATCGCCAGGGTTCGTGGTGCGGAATTCCCCGACGAGTGGGTGGTGCGCGGCAACCATCGCGATGGCTGGGCGATCGGCGCGGGCGACCCGACGAGCGGGATGGTGGCCTTGATGGAGGAAGCACGAGCCATCGGCGAGCTGATGAAGAGCGGCTGGCAACCGCGGCGAACCATCGTCTACGCGGGATGGGACGCCGAGGAGCCTGCGCTGCTGGGCTCGACGGAATGGGCCGAGCACCACGGGCGGGAGCTCAGAGAGAAGGCGGCGGTCTACATCAACACGGACGGAAGTGGCCGAGGATTCCTGAGGATGGGCGGATCGCACACGCTGGAGCCGTTCATCAACCAGGTGGCGCGCGACGTGACGGATCCCCAGACCGGCGTCTCCGTCTGGGAGCGGGCCCGCGCGGCCCGTGCGGTACGAGGAAACGAGAAGGCGCAGAAAGAGGCCCTCTCTCGAGAGGATCTCCGTATCTCGCCGCTCGGCTCGGGATCGGACTACACGCCGTTCCTCCAGCACCTCGGGATCGCGTCCCTCCACCTCGGCTTCGGCGGCGAGAACCGAGGGGGGTCATACCACTCGATGTTCGACTCCTTCGATCACTACACGCGCTTCGGCGATCCCGGATTCGTCTACGGGGTGGCTCTCGCAAAGACCGCCGGCCGCACGACGCTTCGGTTCGCCAACGCCGACGTCCTGCCGTTCCAGTTCGGCAGCTTCGCCGAGAACGTGGGCCGATACCTGGAGGAGGTGACCGAGCTCGCCGACGAGATGCGCGAGGAGACCGAGCGGGAGAACCGGCTGATTCGCGAACGGATGTACGAGCTCGCGGCGGACCCAACCAAAACGTATCACCCGCCGAAATCGAAGGAGTCGGTGCCCTACCTGAACTTCGCGCCGGTCAAGAACGCGCTCGCGGAGCTGGAAAGCGCCTCGCAAGCCTATGACCAAGCGCTGGCGGCACGAATGGCCGGCGGCGACCTACCGACGTCGCGCGCCGCCGAGCTGAACCGCGTGCTGATGAGCACGGAGCGACTCATGACGCGGGACGAGGGCCTGCCGCGGCGCCCCTGGTTTCGCCACCAGATCTACGCGCCCGGCTTCTATACCGGATACGGCGTAAAAACCCTGCCCGGAATCAGGGAGGCGATCGAGGAGAGAAGATGGGCCGAGGCGGCGGAGCAGATGGAGCACGCCGCGGCGGCGCTGCAGCGCGTGACGCGCGCGATTGAGCAGGCGACCGACATCCTGAACGGCTGAAGCGGCGATCGAAAAGGGGGAGTGCTGACACAGCATCGGCTCGTTCGCTTCTGGCTGCCCGCAGGGCTCCTCCTTCTGGCCGCCGTCGTCTCTATTCGGCTGGTCCAGCCGCGGGTCTCCAACGAGATCTACCTGCTGACCGGGCCGGCGGGCTCCTCGTACCACCAGGACGGACAGCGCTACAAGGCCTATTTGGAGGGACGTGGTGTGACGGCCCACGTCGTGGAGACCGGCGGCACGACCGAGAACCTCCAACTCCTTCTCTCCGACAGCGGAGGACGACCGCAGGTCGGCTTCGCAGAGGCCGGCGCGGAGTTGCTTCTCGAGGATACTACCGGCGGCGCCGAGCATCTGGAATCGCTCGGCAGTCTCTACGTAGAGCCCTTTTGGCTCTTCGCCTCGCCGGAACGCCGGCTAACGTCCGTGGGAGATCTGCGTGGACTCCGGATCGCAGCCGGGCCGCAGGGAAGCATGGCGCGACCGATGGCCTGGCAGCTGCTGCGCGACAACGGGATTCTCGAGGAGGTCGAGCTGGTTTCCTTCGAGGCCGGCGGCGATGCGACGCCGACTAACCTGCGCGCCGGCACCGTCGACGGCGTCTTCGTGGCCGGCGCGCCCGGCTCTCCAGTTCTCGACTCGCTGGTCGCGTCCCCGGTCCTCAGGCCCGTCGCTTTCCGCCGGGCCCAGGCCTACGCCAGACGTTACCCGTTTCTGACACATCTCCAGCTGACGGAGGGCACGCTCGATCTCGAGCGAAACATCCCGAGCGATGACCTCCCGCTCATCGCCGGAGCGATGAACCTCGTGGCTCGCGACGATCTCCCTGTCGCCCTCATCGATGTGGTGCTCGATGCGGCGCGCGAGGTCCATAAGGAGCCGACGCTGTTCTCCGGCCGCCGCGACTTCCCGAACCCGACCATCGTCTCGCTGCCGCTGAGCCACGCGGCTGACCTGTACTACGAGCAGGGCCCTTCACGCCTCAGTCGGATACTCCCGTTCTGGCTCGCGACCCTCGTGGACCGCTTTACCTGGGCGATCGCCACCTTCGCTGGATCCGTCCTCGCTGTCTTCAGCCTCCTGCCACGGCTGCTGAGCCTCCGCTTCAACGTGACGCTGGGAAGGCTCTACCGACACCTTGAACGGATCGAAAAGGGGCTCGACGGCAGCGATCGCGAGACGCTCTTTGCCGAGCTGGATGAGATCGACCAGCGAAGCGCCGAGATGAGGGTGCCGCGGAACCAGCGAGCGCCCTACTTCGAGCTGCGGCAGAACATCCACGACCTGACGGACCGGGTGGAAGGCCCGCACTCAGCCTAGCGCTGCCAGCCTGACGGCGCGCTATAGCCACGTCCGCCAGCGGAAGGAAACGTCCGATGACCCGAACTCTGATCCTTGGCGCCGGCTTCGGTGGCCTCACCGTCGCGACGGAGCTTCGTGGGCTCGTGGGCCCGGAGCACGAGATCGTGCTAATGGACCGTCGCCCGGATTTTCTCATGGGACTGCGGAAGCTCTGGGCGCTTGTCGGACTCGGCAGTCTCGAAGAAGGGAGTCGATCGCGCGGGGCGTTGAATCAGCCGGGCCTCCGCTTCTTGGAGCAGGAGATCTTGGCCATCGACCCGGCAGGCCGGGCGACGCAAACCGATTCGGGATGGATCGCAGCCGACCATCTCGTCGTCGCCCTCGGGGCCGAACCGCGCCCCGATCTGGTGCCCGGGCTCGCGGAGCACGGCCACAATGTATGGGACGCGAGAGCCGTCCCGGGGCTTGTGGAGGCGTTGGGGCAGCTCGACAGGGGGAGGCTCGCCATCGTGATCGCGGGCGTCCCCTATACCTGCCCGCCTGCACCGTACGAGTGCGCGATGCTGCTGGACGACCACCTGAGGGAGATCGGCCTGCGCGAGCGTATCCAGCTCGTGGTCACCACCGTCCAGCCGCTGCTGATGCCGAACGCCGGCGCGGAAGGGTCCGAGTGGCTCGGCCGTCAGCTCGAGGCTAGACAAATCGAGCACCATACCGGCCGAAAGGTGGAGCGGGTCGAGGAAGACCGGGTCATCTACGCGGACGGCGAGCTGGCCTTCGACCTCTTGATCGGCGTTCCGCCGCACCGACCGCCTGCCGTGGTCGCCCAGAGTGGGCTCACCGGAGAGGGCGTTTGGATCGCCGTCGATCCCGCGACTCTGAGAACCTCACATGATCAGGTGTATGCGATCGGCGACGTGACAATGATCAAGCTCGCGAACGGACTGGCGCTTCCCAAGGCGGGGGTGATGGCCGAGCTCGAGGGTCGGATCGTGGCCGCGGCGATCGCCGCAGAAATCCACGGTGAAGATCCGCCATCGGCCTTCGACGGTCAGGGATTCTGCTTCATGGAGATGGGAAAGACGAGCGCCACGCTGATCGAGGGCGACTTCTTCGCCGCGCCCGAACCGCGGATACAGCTCCGTGATGTCTCGGAAGAGCATGCGCAGGAAAAGCACACCTTCGAGGCGGAGCGACTCGAGCGCTGGTTCGGAACGGGCTGACGCACCGGTGCCGGCGGCCATGGCCGCCGGCCGGAGTCGTTTGGCTCGGCAGCACTTGACGCGGGGATGAGAACGCTAGGACCGTCTCCCCGTCACGAGGCAGCGACGAAGGATCCCCGACGCCATCCCCCCCACTAGACCTCTCTTCTTGGCCTGCTCCTCCTCGTAGGCCTGGTCTCCTTCCGTGAGACGCAGGCCCTTCTCATGGCGTTCCCGCGCCTTAATGAATGAGGACGTCGTGGCGAGCCACTGATCCGTCGTGTCTATCTGACGCACCTCCACGAACCCCGCCAGCTTGTGGAGCGGTCCGGGATCCTCCCTGGCCCCGATCTCGCTGGGCCCGAGCTCGACGGCGCGCTCGTAGTCGCGCATGGCGAGGCCCGGTGCGACGTGGATCACGTACCCGGCGAGCCTGCCTCCCGGCTTCAGCACCCGTAGGCATTCTCTCAGCACGGAGAGTTTGTCTGAGAGTCAGCAGAAGACGTCGGAGTGAACGACGGCATCGAACTCCTGGGACTTGAACGGAAGGGCCTCGCCGGCGGCCGCCGCGGCAGCGAAATGGCCGGCCAGGCTGGTGTTCCGAGAGACCAGCAGGGCCTCCCGAGGTGCGACGATCGGAACGTCGGTCAACACGACGTCGCACCCGGTCTGCTCGGCCAAATACACGCCGGGCCAGCCACGGCCGGATCCCAGATCCAGAAGGCGCCCCCGGGAGCTCAGAGCGAGGCAGTCGACGAGCACTGCAGCCTCTTCAGGCGTCGTATAGCCATCGGTGCCGATGCAGGCGCCGAACACCTCCCGCTCGACAAGACGCTCCGCTTCCGACTGCGGCCGCGCATAGCTGAGTGCGAATCGCTCGGCGGAACTGATGTCTTCGTCGCCCGCTGTCATGCAATGCCTCAGTTCATTCGAGGACGACGCGGGCGAAGAAGCCGCCGCTGGCGTACACGCCGCCTCGGGCTCGAATCAGAACCCGATTGATGCCCTCTTGGAGAGGTAGCGCGGCAGTCGGAGGGTGGTCCGGGTTTCGACCGAAATCGTGCCAGGCGATTCGATCCCTATATGAGTATCCCTCGAAACTGCCGTTCACCCAAAACGCCAGATGGTCGATCGAGCTGAACTCGAAGCGACCCACCTCACCCTCGGAGATCTCGATCGTCGTGAGGAAGTACGCGACCGTGCGGTCGCCCAGGAAGTCAGTCACCCGACCCGTGACCACCGCACCACGCGGATCGGTGTCAAAATCGCGCCACCCGAACTCGACGCCTCCCTCGGCAACGGTCATCTCCACGGGATCAGCCGCCTGCTCGAGTCCAAGGTCGGATCCAGCGAGGGGCCCCAACACTTTCCAGGTCGTCACCAGTTCGTCGGGGCGGTGCTCGATCCCGGGCGGCTGCCGAGACCCTTCATAGCTCAGCCCCTTGATCGCTGTGGCTCGTACGTTGTCCAGCCAGGTGGAGCCGCCGACCACCCTCGGCTTGAACCCGACGCGTCCACCTGCGTGCTCGTAGTAGTCGAAGGTCACCTTGGGCACCGTCATGTCACCCACGTATAGATGGCAGACATTGCCGACCACCTCCATGGCAAAGCTCTGCCACTCGCCGATCCGAATCGTGTCTCGCCCCCTCAACGGCGTCCTGTATTCCTCGTAAAGCATCCGGCTCGGGTTCCAGTCTCGACGCGGATTCACCCTGACATAGCTGCCGTTTCCCTTGATATAGATGCTCCCCAGATCGACGCGATCTCCGCGCCGGGAATAACTGTAGATGAGGCCCAGGTAGTTGTGAACATCCTGCGGAAACAGCACTTCGCCCTCGATCCGGTAGCCCTCCCAGGCGTCCGAACCACGAATCAGAGCGTGAAGCTTGGCATGGGCGGGAGAGAGGAGAAGCACGTTGCCGTGTGAAGGATCCTGCGTTTCCAGTACGCGGATCGCCTCCGGGTCGCTTATGGCCCAACCGGCGAGGTCCGATTCGAAGTCGTCGAAGAACAGCTCCTCTGCTTGCTGCGCATGGGAGGGCGTCGCGAAGACTACGATCAGAACGAGGGCCGTCGTGATTCTGTGATGCGCGAAAGCCCCGTCGTACAGGGCTTTCGGCTTGCTATACACTATACACCCGGGTTAGTCAGGTCGTGCTCTGCTACGCCGACGCCGGCTCCGGCACGTCGAGGTTCCAGATCGTGCTGGCCGCCCTCCAGGCTCCGTCGGTACCGCGCTCGAAGATGATCATCCACTTCCCGGGCACCGTCGCCGACTCACCATCCTCGGCGGGCACAGTAAAGCTGTAGACACCTCGCCCGACCGCCCAGTCGCCGGCGACCCTCACCTCATCCGTCTCGATCGCGAACACGGGAGCCCCCTCCCCGGCGAACATCGCGTCGAACCAGCCGCCTACGGCGGCGTGCCCGCTGATCGCCGGTTCGTTGGGCCCCATGTGGTTGGTGCCGTCGGTCAAGAGGGCCAACATCGCGTCGGTATCTTCGGCGTTGAGGCCTGTCGTCCAGCGGTCCATGACGCCTCGGATGGCCTCGACGTCGGCTTCGGTCGACACGGTTTCGGCTCCGGAGGACTCCGCCTGCTCGGCAGGTGGGGCGCAGGCTACAGCGAGAAAGCAAAGGAGAGATGCGACGTACAGCGGTGCGCGTGCGTTCATGGAACACCTCCGGCTGTTGCGCGCTCTGCCAGGACCGTAGCGGGTCACGAGGCTCGCCCGGCAGTCACGGTTCGTAAGCTGAACCAGCTGGCGCAACCGAGCAAGCGGGGAGGCTTTGTGCAGCGCGCCCCTCGCTCGCGTAAGACAAAGCCGATCAAGCGCATCCTGTCACCGAATCCCGGTGAGGTTTTCGGTGAGACTCGGTGAGCGCGAGAGACCTCGATGAGAATACCACCCTACGAGACGACCAGGCTGACCTTCTGGAGCGGAGATGACGTCGGCGTCTGGGTTCGAGCCGAGCTGCCGGGGAGCCGAGCCGAGCTGCAGGCGATCGGAGAGCACGTGGCCCTCGCGGCAGCGAACCGATCCCACCGCGTCTTCGTCTGGCTGTACGC
>JBDHIM010000238.1:0-2294 GCA_039587445.1 Gemmatimonadota bacterium | reverse complement strand
ATCCTCAGGCAGCGCGGCTCCTTCATGATCGTGATGCGTGTGATCCCCTGGGAGGTGCCCGGTTTCGAGGAGCTGGGCCTGCCGAACGTGCTCGCCGATATTGCCGACCAGCCCGACGGGCTCGTGCTGGTATCGGGCGCTACCGGTCAGGGGAAGAGCACCACGCAGGCGGCGATGATCGATTGGGTCAACCGGAACCGGATGAAGCACGTCATCACCCTCGAGGACCCGATCGAGTACTGGCACGAGAACATCCAGAGCACCGTCACACAGCGTGAGGTCGAACACGACACCGAGTCGTTTCGGACCGGGCTGAGGTCGGCTCTCCGACAGGACCCGGACGTGATCCTCATCGGTGAGATGAGGGACGTAGAGACCTTCGAGACGGCCTTCGAGGCGAGCGAGACGGGTCACCTGGTAATATCGACGATGCACGCCAACACGGCGATCGGGGCGATCACGCACATCCTCGCGATGTTTCCGGATTTCAAAGAAGGACTCGTGCGCCGCCGCCTCGCGGACAGCCTGCGCGCCATCGTCTCGCAGAGGCTCCTCAGTCGATTGGACGGCGGCAGGATCCCCGCGGTCGAGGTGCTGGTCGGAACGGCCGCGGTGCGTGACGCCATCCTTCAGGGCGAGGTCCAACAGACGATCATGCGTCTTATGCAGGACGGAGATGCTTACGGCATGCAGACCTTCGACCAGCACCTGACGAGACTGGTCAAGGAAGCGGCGGTGGGCTTCGATGCGGCGAAGCAGGTCGCGAGCAACCCAGCAGACTTCGAGCTGCACCTGCAGACACTCGCCTCGGACGAGCCGCCGGCAGAAGACCCCGACTTCGTGTCCCGCGACTACTTTCCGGGCGATGAGTGATTCCGCGAGGAAGCCTACGCTGACGTCTTCGCGATGCTGAACGGCGTACTTCTCCCGGTCACCACCCCGTTTCGGCCGCAGAACTTCGACCTGGATGCCGAGGCGTTCACGATCAACCTGCGGAAGTGGGCGGAGCATCCGATCGCGGGGGTCGTCGTCGGAGGCTCCACGGGAGAGGCGCCACTGCTGGAGCTTCTGGAGCTGGCGCGGCTCGTGGATCTTGGCCGATCATCCCTGCCGGCGGATGTCCTCCTGGTGGCCGGCACGGGGATGGAGTCCACCCGAGGCACCGTGGACGCCTGCCGCATGGTGGCGGAGCGAGGTGCCGAGGCGGTGCTCGTGCGGCCGCCCTCCTATTTCCGGGCCCAGATGACGCCTGAGGCCCTGCGTGAGCATTTTCTGGAGGTGGCCGAGCGCTCGCCGGTGCCCGTGATCCTGTACCACGTGCCGAAGTTCGTGCCCGTTGATCTCGTGCCTGATCTGGTCGGTCGGCTGGTGGAGCACCCCAACATCGTCGGCATCAAGGATTCCTCCGGGGATCTCAAGAACCTCGGCGCGCTGACCGCGGCCTGCGCCGATCGCGCGTCGGTGCTCGTCGGAAGCGGATCGCACCTGTACGCGGGACTCGAGCTCGGAGTGACGGGCGGGATCCTGGCGGTCGCTCTGATCGCACCCGGCGAGAGCTGCGCGGTGATGGAAGCCTGGAGGGCGGATCGGGCGGCGGAGGCCGGAAGGGCGCAGGAGGCGCTCGGTCCGTTGAATCGCGCCGTGGTGGGCGGGACTGGCGTGCCCGGGATCAAACATGCCCTGGACCTGCTGGGCTACCGCGGCGGAGTCCCGCGCCCGCCGTTGCTCCCGCCGACGGCGGAGGTCCGTGAGAAGGTGCGCACTGCCCTGGCCCGGGCCGCGTTGCTGCCTGTGAACACCGCCGATGAACCCGAGGCCGCGAGGGCGGCGGGAGGTGAACGTGTTCGGTGAAGGAGCCCGCTGCGTCGCCGTCGTCGGGGCACAGTGGGGAGATGAAGGGAAGGGCAAGATCATCGACGTCCTGGCCGAGCAGGCCACGATCGTGGCTCGCTACCAGGGGGGCGCGAACGCCGGCCACACCGTCCGCGTGGGAGAGGAGGAGTTCATCCTCCACCTCATTCCCTCGGGCGTCCTCTACCCGGATGTCCGTTGCCTGCTCGGCAACGGCGTCGTCGTGGATCCGTGGACGTTCCTCGAGGAGCGGGCCGCGCTCATCGACCGTGGCCTGGAGCTGGAGGGCCGGATCGGGATCAGCAGCCGGGCGCACCTCGTCCTTCCCTACCATAAACTGCTTGATGCGGCGCAAGAGTCCACTCGCGGCGGGAAGGCGATCGGCACCACCGGCCGGGGAATCGGTCCGGCGTATCGGGACAAGGCTGCTCGCAACGGCCTTC
>JBDHIM010000072.1:0-12169 GCA_039587445.1 Gemmatimonadota bacterium | reverse complement strand
GGCGGCATCGATCTGTACGTCGAGTACACGGGAACGGCCTTCACTGCGATCCTCCAGCATCCGCCGATTACCAACCCGGACTCGGTACGTCGCGCCGTCGCCTCCGAGTACGGTCGACGATGGGCCGCGGAGTGGTCGGCACCCCTCGGCTTCGAGAACACCTTCGCCATTCTCGTCCGCCGGAGCACGGCAGATTCCCTGAATCTCCGCACCATCAGCGACGTGGTGCCGCATGCGAAGCGCTGGACGGCCGGATTCGGCTACGAGTTTACGGAGCGAGAAGACGGGCTACCGGGGCTGGAGCTTCTCTACGGGCTGCGATTCGGCCGGGATCCCCGCCTCATGGACCTCGGACTCCTGTATCGAGCTCTGGCGAACGGCCTCGTTGACCTGGTGGCAGGCAACTCGACGGACGGTCAGATCGCGGCGCTGGATCTCGTGATGCTCGAGGACGACCGGCGGTACTTTCCGCCCTACGAGGCCGCACCGGTCGTGGGCGCCGCCGCGCTCGAAAGATACCCGGAGCTCCGGGGGGTGCTGCGGCAGCTGGCGGGCCGCCTCGATACCGAGGAGATGCGTGCCATGAACCGCGCGGTGGACGTGGAAGGCCGCGACTTTCGCCAGGTCGCCCGCGAGTGGATCGAGCGCGAGCTGCGAGACGATCCGGTGCATCCCTGACCGGACCTCGGAGCCGTCCGCCGGTGTTTCAAGGATGTGCGCGGTTTTAGGTTGAGCGGCGCGAGAGACGGGAACCTCGAGATGTCTAGATCAAGGTGAGTGGAGCGATGAGCACGGTTAAGACGCATGCGAGCCAGGCCGAAGCGCGGCGCGTCGCGGAAGGGGCGCGTGAAAAGGAATGGGGGGACCACACGTTCGTGCGGGACCTGTTCCTCGGGGACTTCCGGCTGGGCCTGATCCACCCCTATCCGGATCCCGACGAGCACATCGGCGCGGCCGCGCGCGCGTTCATCGAGGAGCTGCGGGAGTTCCTGCGCACCGAAGTCGACTCCGAGCAGATCGACCGGGACCGGAAGATTCCGCCCGAGGTCGTGGACCGACTCCGGAAGATGGGGGCCTTCGGCCTCAAGATCCCGGAAGAATACGGCGGACACGGCTTCAATCAGACCGAGTACAGCAAGATCATGGAAGTCATCGGCACCGTCGACGGAAGCCTCGTCGCCTTGCTCTCCGCTCATCAATCGATCGGCGTCCCGCAGCCGCTCAAGCTCTTCGGAACCGAGGAGCAGAAGCGTCAGTATCTGCCGCGGTTCGCCGAGGGGGCGATCTCGGCCTTCGCCCTCACTGAGGACGATGTCGGATCGGATCCAGCCCGCCTCGCGACGGTCGTCGAGCGGACCGAAGAGGGCGACTACATCCTGAACGGCGAGAAGCTCTGGTGCACGAACGGGACGGTGGCCGACATCATCGTCGTCATGGCCCGGCACACCGACAGCGGCGTGATCTCGGCGTTCATCGTCGAGATGGACTGGCCGGGCGTCGAGGTCGTCCAGCGACTCCACTTCATGGGCCTGGGGGGAATCGAGAACGGCATCATCCGCTTCCGTGACGTCCGGGTCCCCGCCGAGAACCTCCTCGGCAAAGAGGGACGCGGCTTGAAGATCGCACTCGTCACTCTGAACACGGGCCGCCTGACGATCCCCGCGGTCTCAGCGGGGAGCGGAAAGGCCGCGATACAGATCGTTCGCGAGTGGGCCTCCGAGCGCGTTCAGTGGGGTCAGCCGGTCGGCAAACACGAGGCCGTCGCCCAGATGATCGCGCGGATCACCGCCAACACCTTCGGGATGGATGCCGTCTCGGAGATCGCGGCCCTGTTGGCCGACAGGCCCGGGTACGACATCCGGCTCGAGGCGGCGATCGCCAAGCTGTTCAACACGGAGGTGGGCTGGGATCTCGTGGATGAGGCCCTGCAGGTGCGCGGTGGCCGAGGCTACGAGCGGGGCGATTCGCTGGCCGATCGCGGAGAGGCTCCGATCGGTCTCGAGCGGATGCTCCGGGACTTCCGGATCAACCGCATCTTCGAGGGCTCGAGCGAGATCATGCGTCTCTTCATCGCACGGGAGGCGGTGGACTGGCACCTGCAGCTGGCCGGAGAATTGGTCGAGGGCGATCTCTCGCTCGGAGCGAAGTTGGCCCGGCTGCCGAAGGTCGTCTTGACCTACGCGGCGTGGTACCCCTCCCGGTGGCTCGGCTGGGGCCGGTGGCCGAGGTACGGGGAGTTCGGCGAGCTCGCGACGCACCTGCGTTTCGTTCAGCGGTCGTCGAGAAAGCTGGCTCGCACGCTCTTCCACAAGATGATGCGGTACGGGGCGGGGCTTCAGCGTAAGCAGGCGCTGCTCTTCCGGGGCGTAGACGTGGGTGCCGAGCTATTCGCGATGGCGGCGGTCGTCTCGAAGACGCAGATGCTCACCCGTAAGGGCGATCCCTCCGCTCCGCATGCGCGGAAGGTGGCGGACGTTTTCTGCCGCATGGCTCGACGACGCGTGCGCCAACTCTTCAAGGAGATGTCCTCCAACGACGACACCCTTCTCTACCGAACCGCACGCGAGGTCCTGGACGGCGATCACGAATGGCTGGAGGAGGGGATCGTCGGCCTACAGGAGCTGGCGAAGAGAGGAACGGCCACGGGGGCGCGGCCCGTCGAAGAGGCCGCCGAACCGCTCGAGGCAGTCATCGGACGCTCGCCGGCGGAGATCGGTTGAGGCGTCCCGTCCGGCTCTGATCGCTCAGAGCCGGGCTTCGATCCAGTCCGCGACGTCGCGCACGGCGGTCTCCCAGCCCAGGTCGTTGTGGGGTTCGTGAAGAACCCCCCCGTAGATCCGCAGCGTCGCATCCACCGAGCCCGCTCGATCAGCGATCAGCCGGCTTCCCTCCGGCGAGTTGAGCGTATCATCGCCCCCGTGAATCAGGAGAAGGGGTAGCCTCAGTTCCGGAAGCCGGCCCTTCGCCCTTTCGATCGCCGCGAGAGCTTCCATTCCCCAGCGTGCCGTCGCGCGTCCGTGCACGAGCGGATCCTCGTCGTAGGCCCGCACGACCTCCGGATCCCGCGACAACGCTCGGGCGTCCACTCCGGAACGCAGCGCGGTGCGCGGCAGGATCCGCGAGAGCGCCTTCGCCACGAGGACGAGCCAGGGCTTGGCGACACCGACCGGCTCGAGGGGAACGCCGCTGAGGATAAGGCCCCGCAGGCTCCCACCGGGCGCCTCCAGCACGTAATCCAGTGCAATGAGCGCTCCCATGCTGTGACCGTAGAGAAAGAGAGGAACCTCGGGATCCGCCTGCCGCGCGAGATCGAGAAAGCTGCCCAGATCGGTTCGATACTCCGCCCAGCTGCTCACGTGACCCCGTCGGCCAGGCGAGCGGCCGAATCCCCGGTGATCCATCGCGGATGTGGCAAAGCCGCGCGCCAGAAGGGCATCGACGAGCCTGTCGTAGCGTCCCCCGTGCTCCCCCAGGCCGTGGACGATGACGATCGAGGCGCGCGTGTCCTCCGCCGGCCTCCAGGCCCGGTAGAAGAGCTCGAGGCCGCCCGTCGAGATTCGGCCCTCTACCGCGCTCGCCTTCGCATCACTCATGACAGCCTCTCGGTGGCGCCGAGGGGATCGCCACTCCAATAATTACCCTCGCGGCAAGCGTCGGGACGGCCACGCTCGCTGCCCCCCAGCCAGGGAGGACTCGCCCATGCTCTACCGCGTGCTGGCCGACCTGGTCGTGCTCGCACACATGGCGTTCGTCGCCTTCGTGGTGCTCGGCGGCCTTCTCGTTCTGTGGAGGACCCGGGTAGCTTGGCTCCACCTGCCCACCGCCCTGTACGCCGCGGCGATCGAGATCGTCGGCTGGGTCTGCCCCCTGACGCCGCTGGAGAAACGCTTCCGGGAGTTGGCCGGTGAGGCCGGCTACGAGGGCGGCTTCATCGAGCATTACGCCGGCCTCATCCTCTATCCCGCCAACTGGCACGCGATCAAGGGGTATCTCGCGGCCGGTGTAATCATCATCAACCTGGCGGTTTACGCCCTCGTGATCCGTAGGCTCCGCCGGCGCTAGATCTGCGTGTGATCTGGCAGGCGCAGTCCGCCCACCAGCTCTGAGAGCGAGGCGATACCCGCGCCGACGAGGTAGGACGAGATCTCCTCCTGAACGGTAGCGGCAGCGGCCGGATCCACGAACGAGGCTGTCCCCACCTGTACCAGGTGGGCACCGGCTAGGATGTACTGGAGGGCATCCTCGCCGGAGCGAATCCCGCCGACGCCGATTACCGGCAACGAACATGCGGTGGCGGCGCACCACGTCAGGTACACGCCCATCGGCAGGATCGCCGGTCCGCTGATCCCGCCCGAGACGTTGCCGATCACCGGTTGCCGGCCGTGGATATCGATCAACATCCCCGGGAATGTGTTGATGGTGCTGAGCCCGTCGGCACCATTCTCCTCGCAGATTCGGGCGTAGATGCCGATGTCGGGCACGTTGGGCGTCAGCTTCACGATGACGGGCCGCTCCGTCTCGCGACGCAACCGACCGACGAGCTCGGCGAGAGCCGCCTCGTCGGTTCCGAACATCGTCCCTCCCTTCACGTTCGGACAGGAGACGTTGATCTCATAGCCGAGAAAGCCTTCCTCACCGTCCAGGCCCGACACCACCGCCGCGTACTCCTCGACCGTACGACCGACCACGTTCACGAATACGTGGGCCCGGGCGAGGTTCTCGCGTAGCCACGGCAGCTTCTCGCTCGCGAAGGCTTCGAGGCCGACGTTCTCGAGCCCGATCGCGTTGATCATCCCGCCGGGTGTTTCGGCCACCCGGTGAGGCGGATTCCCGGAACGCGGCTCGACGCTGACCGCCTTGGTCACGAGCCCGCCGAGCTCGTCGAGCGGGATGAGGCCGGCGTATTCTCTCCCGTAGCCGCAGGTGCCGGAGGCGAGAAGCACGGGCGCCTGAAACTCGACCCCGAAGAGGCTCTGCCTCAGCTCGGGGGCCATGTGAGCTCGCTCGCGTAGAATACCGGACCCTGGGTGCAGGCCTTCCTCCAGAGCCCGTCCGCACCTTGCACGACGCAACCCTGACAGGTCCCCACGCCGCACCCCATGTGCTCTTCGACGGAGACCTGCAGGCCGAAGCCCTCTCGAGCCGCCCGGCCGGCCAGCGCCCGCAGCATCGGCGTCGGACCGCAGGCCAGGACGGTCACCGGACCCTCCACGCTCAGCCCCTCCGTCACCCGGCCACGACGGCCGAGGCTCCCGTCTTCCGTCCACACGATCGGCGGTCCGCCAGTCAGTTCCTCGATGAGGCGAGTGTCGAAGACTTTGTCCGCCGTCAGCTCGCCGTACAGCAGATCCACCTCGAACCCCCGCCGACGGGCGTCTCCCGCCAGGAAGAGGAAAGGCGCGAGACCAACGCCTCCCGCCACGCAGACGACGGGGCTGCCCGGTTCGAGCCTGAAGGGCCTTCCGAGCGGGCCCAGGAGGAGGGCGTGCTCACCGGCTCGCAACTCGGCCAGCCGGCGGCTCCCGGCGCCGAAGGCGCGGACGAGAAGCCCGATTCGCCCATCTTCGGCGCGCCAGCCCACGCTGAACGGCCGCGGGAGGAAGGGTGGCGCGAGGTGGTCGAGGCCGAAGCCGATCATCACGAACTGTCCCCATTCTGCCCGGCCCGCGATCTCGGGGCTGTCGAGCTCCAGCCACCAGGTGTCGGTCGCGACCTGCCGGCTCGATGTCACCGCGGCGCGATGACGGATGGGAGAGAGGATATCGGTGGCTTTGGGCTCGCTGGCGACCGGCACGTCGACGCTCAGCGTGCCCCCGCCGCCTGGAGCCGGGGGGCGTAGTCGTCGCGATAGGCGGCGATCGCATCCACGATCGCGTCCGCCACGCTCTCTTGTCCCGCCTTGCTGCGCAGGAACTTCTCCTCCTGATCGTTGGAGAGGAACCCGACCTCGACCAGAATCGAGGGCATGCTGCCGGTCGCTCCGACGAGGACCCACAGCCCGTTCTGCTTCACGCCCCGATCGGGCGTTCGCAGAGTCTCCCGGAGGGAGTTCTGCACATATCCGCCGAAGGTGCCGGACTCACGCTGGTTGCTGGTCAGGTTGAGCTGTGCAAGGATGAATTGCACATCCTCGGGCCGCATCCCTTCGCCCTCTTCCTCGTACTGAACCGCGCTGTTCTCGCGCATGGCCAGCTCGCGGGAGAGCTCGGTCCTCGCCTCTCCGAGGAAGAACGTCTCGTAGCCCTGTGCCTTCCGGCTTCTCGACGCGTTGGCGTGAATCGACAGGAACAGGTCCGCCTCCTGGGCGACCGCCAGCTGGGAGCGCTTCTTGAGCGGAATCAGAACGTCGCGGTCGCGCGTCAGCATGGGCTCGACGCCGCTCATGGCCGAGAGCTTCGCGTGGACGAGCTTCGCGATCGCCAGGACCACGTTCTTCTCTCGTGTGCCGCGGCGCCCGGTCGTTCCGGGATCACGGCCGCCATGTCCCGGGTCGATGGCGACCCTCAGGGGCCTCGGGGGTCCGCTGGGCGCGGGAGAGGCCGTGACATCTCCCGTGCGCCCGGCCTCGCCGCCGCTCCCGGAGACCGCGGTCGCCGCGGCCGTTGCCCCTGACCCGACGGGCTGTCCGCGGCTCGTGGCCTGCCCGGTCACCAGGGAGGCTGGAACGTAGTAGGTTCCGTCCGCCTGGTACGGCGGGTTGGGAAGCTGATGGACTGTTCGGCGGAACCGGAAGAACGGCGTCCCGACGTAGAGCTCCAGAGAGGCCCCCTCCACCATCGCGGTCACCACGCCGGCCCGAGCTTCGACCTCCGTGAACCCCAGGCGCCGGAAGTCCTCCAGCGAGATCGCCGGGTACCCGAAACGGCGATCCATCTCGAGATCGGAGACGCTCGCCGACGCCAGCGACAGGTAGCCCCCGGGTACGTCCTGCGACCGGGCGGGAGCCGACGATGCCAGCATGCCGAGGACGGCGATCGTCGGGAGGAGGCAACGGGCGCCGCGGGTCGAGGGCATCATGCGCGCCCCACCCGTCTCACGGCCCTCTCCATCTCACGCTTGGCCTCGTCACGTTTCAGAGTCTCCCGCCGGTCGTACGCGCGTTTTCCCTTGGCCAGGCCGAGAGTCACCTTCGCGAGTCCGCGCGGCGTGAAGTATAGATCCAGCGGGACGAGAGTCAGACCACGCTCCGCGGTCTGAGATGCCAGCTTGGCGATCTGCCGACGTTGCATGAGCAGCTTCCGCTTGCGTCTTGGTTCCGGCGGATCGATGGTCGCCGCTGCGTAGGGCGTGATGTGGAGATTGTACAGCCACATCTCCCCGCCCTCGACTCTCGCGAACGGGTCGGCGAAACTCGCCTTGCCCTCGCGTAGCGACTTCACCTCCGCACCCAGTAGCACGACTCCTGCCTCGACCCTCTCCAGGATCTCGTAGTCGTGCCGTGCTTTCTTGTTGCGGATGACGACCCGCCTCTTCTCGTCCGATCCTCCCACACCACCTCCGGATCAGCAGGTCGTCTCAACACTGGGCGGGACGCGCTCGGCGCTAGTGCGACCCTACAAAACTACTCGCGGCCGACGCGCGGGCAACTTTTTGGTCTAATCGAAGAACTCCCGCTGCCTTCCGAGCTTGCGTCGCACCTCGTAGACCTGGGCCACCTCGCCCCCGAGGACGAAGAGGATCGAGGCGTAGTAGCTGGCGATGATGAGCACGACGAGGGTCGCAAAAGCGAAGAAAACGGCCGAGTAGTTGGCGTAGTTGGCCACCCACCAGCTAAACCCCATCTTGAGCAGCTCGAAGGTCGTGGCGGCGAAGAGGGACGCGATGACGGCCGTTCGCCATGGCAAGCGCTTCGCGGGCACGTACTTGTAGATCAGAAGGAACATCACGAAAACGAACGTGAACGCCGTCAGGAAGGCGAAGGCCTTCTGAGGGGACCCGGCTCTCAGCCCCAGCTGCTCCAGGAACTGAATCCCCCGATCTCCAAGCACGTTCATCGTCGAGGTCACCGCGATGTTGACGGAGAGCAGCAGCGTGCTGACGACCACCATCTGCATATCGCCGATCTTTCCCCGGACGATGCCCCTGGTGTCCTTGAGATCGAACACCTGATTGAGAGCCGTCCGGAGCGCGCCAAACAGACGGGTGGAGAACCAGACGAAGAGGATTCCACCGATGAGTCCGATCGATCCCGCACTCGCGATGATCTGGCTGATGTAGGCGCGAGCGGTCTCGATGACCTCGGGGCTGGTGACCGGCATGATCCGCCACAAAGCCTCGAGCACCTCGTCCTCCGCCACCCCGGGGCCGAGATAGGGGCTGAGCACCAGGGTGGCCACGTAGATGAGGAGCAGAAGGAAGGGAATGGCCGCGAGCAGGACGCCGAACGTCAGACCAGAGGCGAGGAAGAAGATGTTGTCGTCGGCGGCCCGATTGTAGACATCCGCCACGAAGTGCCGAAGACGCTGCGGCAGGCTGCCGCCTCTGCGCTTCAAGACACCCGATCTGGCGAAGACCCCGGAGGGCCGGTCACCACCGTCGGGCGACCGGCTCTCCGGGCGCGCTGTGGCCGAGACGTCGGCCGGTGCGCTCAGCTATCGGACTCGGCGCCCGCCTCCGACTTCTCGAGCGCGACGCGCTCCATCTCCGCCTTGTAGCTGGCTTTCGACTCCGCGACCCGACGCTCGAGGTCATCCCGCGTCTTCTTCGCGGTATCGCGACCGGCCTTCAGAGCCTCTTCCGCCTGGCGCTTCCGGTCCTGAAGCTCGTCTTTCGCGGTCTCGAGCCGCTCGCCGACGTCCTCGCGAACCCGCTCGTACGTATCCTCGGCGGAGTCCTTCAGCTCGGCGAGCTTCTCCTCGGCTCCCTGCCGAAGCCGGCGGGCGCCTTCCTTCAACTCACGCTGGGTTTCCTCGCCCGTCTTCGGCGCGTAAAGCAGCGCGAGCATGGCGCCGGTGGCCAGCCCCCATAGGAACGGGCCGAGGCTGCCCCCTCTCTCGATGACGATCTGTGGCATGTCCCTGTCGCTCGACATTGTGACGTCCCTTGCCTAGTGTCGCCGCGAATTGGTTCTGACCCGATGGCTGCGCGGCACAACCCTTCCACGGAAACCCGAGATGGCCGGCCCCGGAGCCGTGGCCGGGAAGACACTCGAAATCTAAGAGAATCGCCGGCCCGGTACAACGAAGCTCCAGCAGACCTGCTAGTCGCCCCCCGTCTCGACGACCCGCCTGTACGCGTCCGGATCCCAAGCGGGTGGCTCATCGGCGTTGGCAACCTCCAACCCCAGAAGGTAGACGAGCCGAACGATGCGGGCCGCCTTCTCGGAATCGATCTTCTCCGGTTCATCCGACGGCCGGTGGTAATCAGCGTGAACACCGTTGAAGAAGAACAGGATCGGCACGCCTCTTCGCGCGAAGTTGTAGTGGTCCGAGCGGAAGTAGAAACGCTCTTCGGGCCACATGTCGTCGACCACCTCGAGGCCCAGTTCGGGGTGTTCCGCGACGATGCGGTCCGCCATGGCGCCCAGCGACGACTCCTCCTTGCCGATCGCGACGATCGTGTCCGTCCAGTTACGGCCGATCATGTCCATGTTCAGGTTCGCCACCGTCTTCTCGAGCGGAAAGAGCGGGTGCTCGCTGTACCACTCGGAGCCGAGCAGCCCTTTCTCCTCGCCGCTCACGGTCATGAACACGAGGGACCGCCTGGGACGCGCGCCGGTTGCGAAGGCCTGCGCCAGCTCTACGATCCCGGCGGTGCCGGAGGCATCGTCATCCGCTCCGTTGTAAATGGAATCGCCATTCACGGGCCGACCCGTTCCCACGTGGTCCATGTGCGCCGTGAAGACCACATACTCGTCTCGCAGCGCGGGGTCCGAGCCTTCGAGCCAGCCGATCACGTTCATCGCGCTGTCCGCACGCATCGTCGCGCTGCTCCGAACGTCGGCGGTCCATCCCTCGGGCACGTCGCCGTGCTCGATCCCCCGTCGCAGGGCTCCCGGCAGAGAGCCGAGGGGAACGATGGCGGCGGGAGCCTGCAACGTCTCCGGCCTCCCGACCGAGAGTCGCTTCGACTCGAAGAAGAGTCGGACGCCGTTCACGTACCGATCGGGAGCATCGAGCGCGATGAGCGCGCCAACGGCCCCGCCGTCCAGCACGCTCCTGAGCTCTCCCAGCTGATCACCCAGGGTTTGTGACGTCGCCCGCACGACAACCACCTTCCCTGCGACATCGTCCGTGGCAGCGGTCAGCGGACCCGACGTGCTGGCCGCTGTCCCGACCGGCAGGGAGATGAAGTCGCTCGACGGGTCGAGCGCGTATTCGCCGCTGCTATGACGAAGGGTCACGGACTGGCCTGCGCGGGAACCCGGCCGCACTTCCGTCAGTGGGTACCACTGGAAGAAATTCGTCCCGATCGCCGGCAGGAGGCCGAAGGAATCGAATTCGCGCGCGATGTAGCTCGCGGTCTTCTCCAGCCCGGGGCTGGGCGTGTCTCGACCTGCCATCGAATCATGAGCCATGATGCCGACGCGACGCGCGATGTCGGTCGCCGTGATCGTCGCCGCTCGCCCGGTGTCGCGCCTGCCGACCTCGGGAGGCGCCTGCGCCGCCAGGTCGGCGGCGAAGCCGGGGAGGAGCGCGAGAAGGGTCATGACCGCGAATGTCCGCATCGTTGTCGCTCCTCATGGGAGTTCCGAACGGGCCTCGGTGCCCGCCGCTGGCCCCGTTGGCCTTGGTTCGCACGGCGCTGCTTACCCGACAGGTAGGAGCGTGTGCCGGCGGGCTCGCACCCCGTCGGGGCAGCGGTGTACGGCCTGCCGACCAACGGCTACCAGGAGCCGGAGGTCTCCAGCGACGGGAGGACGCGGGACGAGATGACGGCGAGGCAGGAAGAGCACATGGGAGGGCGCGGCGAGGCCGGGAAGCCTGATCTGCCGGAGCGGATCGATCTCCTGCACCCGAAGCTCCTGAGCGAGATCGGCAACCTGGAGCTGATCGCGCGACAGGTGCTGCAGGGCTTCTTGATCGGCCTCCATGGATCCTCGCGGCGAGGCCGCTCGGCGACATTCGCCGAGAACCGGCTGTACAACCCCGGAGATGATCTCCGCTTCGTGGATTGGAAGGTGTTCGGGCGCTCCGACCGCCTTTACGTGAAGCAGTTCGAGGAAGAGAGGAATCTGCGAGCCTATCTCGTGTTGGATGCCAGCGAATCGATGGCGTGGCGATCGGACGTGGACCGCCTGCCGACGAAGCTGGACTACGCGATCATGCTTACCGCTTGTCTGGGCCTTCTGCTGCTCCGCCAATCGGACGCCGCGGGACTGGTCACATTCGATGACCGCGTGCGAGAACACGTGGCGCCCAAGGCGCTGCACTCGCAGGGAGCTCGAATGCTCCGAACGCTGGAGTCCGTGAGCGGTTCGGGCGGATCGGACGCCGGCAGCGCGCTGCGGGACATTCCGGCACGACTCCGCCGGCGTGGCCTCGCCGTGTTGATCTCGGACCTTCTGGTCGACCGGGATACGACGCTCAAGGCGCTGCGCCTGCTCCGACACCGGGGTCACGAGGTGCTCGTCTGCCATGTGATGGATCCCGGCGAACGAGAGCTCCCGGCAGCCGGAGAGGCCGTCTACTTCGATCCGGAATCCGGCGAGGAGCTCCGTGCCAACTCGGGTGCGCTGCGCCGCGTGTACCACCGGGCCGTGGAGGGAGCGCTCGCCGAATGGCGTCTCGAGCTGGCGAGGATGGGAGCCGACTACCACCTGACGCCCACCGACAGGCCGATCGGCCTGGTCCTCCGCGAGTTCCTCGACCGGCGCGCGCGACGGCCGTGAGCTTTCTCTTTCCCGCTGCCCTGGCGATGGCCGTCGCCGTGGCGATCCCGCTCCTCCTCCATCTGCGACGGACGCCCACGGAGCGCCGAATCGCGTTTCCGGCCGTGCGCTATCTCCGCCAGGCCGAGCGCTCCCGGTCACGTGCGCTGAGACTGCGTGACCTCCTGCTGATGGCGCTGCGAACGGGCGCGATCGCCCTGACCGCTCTCGCTGCCGCCGGCCCTCTCGCGGGGAGAGGGGGACCCGGCGAGCATCCACCGACCGATGTCGCGATCATCCTGGATAACTCGGCCAGCACGGGACGCATCGTAGACGATCGAATCGGCTTCGAGTTGCTTC
>JBDHIM010000071.1:0-12514 GCA_039587445.1 Gemmatimonadota bacterium | reverse complement strand
AGGAAGTCCTCGTTTCGCGCCACGAAATCCGTCTCGCTCGCCACCTCCACCATCGCCACGGCCCCGGTCGCCTCGTCACGAGCCAGAACCACCGTTCCTTCCGTGGCTTCCCTGTGGGCTCGTTTTGCGGCCTTGGCCGCGCCACTCTGCCTGAGAAGGTCGATCGCCTTCTCCTCGTCTCCGCCCGCCTCCTGCAAGGCTCGCTTGCAGTCCATCATGCCGGCCCCGGTCCGCTCTCTTAGTGCAGCACGCCGTCCAGGACGGCGATCTCTTCGTAGGCTCGAGCCCAAAAAAAAGGCCACCCCGCGGTGGCCTTTGCAGCTCCTCAGCTCGCCCCGCGCTCCTCTTCACCTCCGGACGCGTCGGGCGAGACCGCCACCGCCTCCTCTCCCAAGGACGCGTCGCCATCGCCTTCCGTATCGGCCGGACCGCCGTCTGCCTGCAGGACGTCGGCCTCCGTTCTCCGATCCCTCCGCTTCCGCATCGCCGTCCGTGTGGTGCAGCCGCGCCGCGATCACCTCGGGTTTGGGCCGACGACGTGGACGCGGCTTTCGTCGCTTGCCACGAGTCGACTTGTCCTCCCGCTGGGTCATGTCGGACGAGTAGGTGTAGACCTCGTCCTCGTCCTTCGCCGCGGCGGCCAACTGCGGAGCCTCACGTGCCGCTCGCTCGAGCGAATCCGACATAACCCGCGTGATGAGCGCGACGGAGCGAATCGCGTCGTCGTTGCCCGCTATCGGGATCGTGATCATATCGGGATCCGCGTTCGTATCGGCGATCGCCACCACCGGGATCCCGAGTCGATTCGCCTCTCGAACGGCTATCTCCTCCTTCTTCGCATCGACGACGAAGACGAGGCCGGGCAGCTTCGACATGTCCTTGATGCCCGACAGATAGCGCTCGAGCTTCTGCCTCTCCCGCTCCAGAAGCAGCTGCTCCTTCTTGGTATAGAAATCGAACGCGCCTTCATCGACACCCCGCTCGAGCTCCTTGAGCCGCGCGATGTTCTTCTTGATCGTCTGGAAGTTCGTGAGCATGCCGCCCATCCAGCGCTCGGTCACGTAGAAGGCCCCGGCGCGCTCCGCTTCCAGCTTGACGGTCTCCTTCAACTGCGGCTTCGTACATACGAAAAGCACGGAATCGCCGGCGTGCACCGTCTCGCGAACGAGCTCCTGAGCTCGCCTGATCTGCAGCAGCGTCTTCTTGAGGTCGATGATGTAGATCCCGCCGCGCTCCGCGAAGATGTACCTCTTCATCTTGTACCTCTTCATCTTCGGGTTCCAGCGGTGTGTCTGGTGCCCGAAATGCACACCCGCTTGCAGCAGATCCTTCAGACCGACATCCGACATTCTAATGGCGACTCCCTGGTCGACGTCCAATCGCGTTCGTCTACCGCTTGGAGAACTGGAAGCGCTTGCGCGCTTTCGGCTGTCCGGGCTTCTTGCGCTCGACTTTGCGCGGGTCTCTCGTGAGCAGGCCATGGGAACGAAGCACCGGGCGCTGGTCCGGATCGGCTTCGACGAGCGCCCGCGCCACGGCCAACTGCACGGCCCCCGCCTGCCCCGTCGGACCTCCACCACGGACACGCACCAGCATGTCGTACGACCCCTCGGCACTGACGACCCCGATAGGCCGCTCGACGACCTCCCGGTGCCGGTGCATCGGGAAGTACTCGTCCAGCTCGCGCCCGTTGATCCGCCAAAGGCCGGTCCCGGGACGCATCGTGAGTCTCGCCACGGCCGATTTGCGTCGACCCACCGACTGAATCTGAGTGTCCGCCAAGCTTCCTCCTAAAACTCCAGCGGCTCGGGCAACTGCGCCTCGTGCGGGTGCTCGGGTCCAGCGTAGACCTTGAGCTTGCGCAGCATGGCGCGGCCCAGCGTGTTCTTCGGGAGCATGCCCTTCACCGCCAACTTGATGATCCGGTCGGGGTGCCGCTCGCGCATCCGCTTAAACGGGATTTGGCGGTCCCCACCGATGTAACCACTGTGCCGGAAGTACGTCTTCTGCGACGCCTTCTTGCCGGTCAGCCGGACATCCTTCGCGTTCACGACGATCACGAAGTCGCCCACGTCCAGGTGCGGACTGTAGGTCGGCTTGTGCTTGCCGCGAAGGATCGTGGCGATCGAGGACGCCAGCCGGCCGAGCACCTGGTCCTTTGCATCGACCACGTACCAGCGACGCTCGATCTCTCCCGCCTTGACCGTATACGTCTTCATATCGATCCTGCGTCGAGTCGGACCCCGACGCGTCATTACCCTGGGGTTCCTAGGTGAAAAAAGGAGCCACCCGTCACCGGCGGCTCTCGGCGAATCGCTCGCAGCCCAGAAGTTTATTTTTTACATGCCGAAGTGTCAACCCGGCGGCAGCTGCAGCCGAGGGACTCGAGCTATCGGTAGAAGCTCTCCAGATTCCGCCGCAGGACGCCGCTTCTGAGCCGCACGAGCGCCCGCTCGCGGATCTGCCTCACCCGCTCTCGTGACACCCCCATGCGATCCCCGATCTCTCCCAGGCTTTGCGGGTCGCCGTCCTCGAGGCCGAAGGAAAGCCGGACCACGCGGGCTTCCCGCTCGTCGAGAAGAGTCAGGCTCCTCTCCAAAAGATCGCGAAGCGCCGCTCGATCGACTCGATCGGCCGGATCCACTACGGCCTCTCGCGCGACCAGCTCGCCCAAGATCGTCCCGCGCGTCCCCCGTGGATCTCCGAGCGGGGCATCCAGCGAGAGATAGCGAACCCCGAACGGGCTGCGAGGATCCGTCTTGAGCCCCGGTGTCTCCGGAGTCTCTCCATCTCGGGCAGGACTTTTCGAGCGCCTCGGCATGGGGCCGCGCCGCTTCGACACCGGTACCCTCACGATCCCGATCTGCTGGCGGATAGCCGAGATGATGGACTGCCGGACCCACCAAACGGCGTAGCTGGTGAAGCGGACGCCCTTTCGTTCATCGAACCTCTCGGCAGCCTCGAGAAGACCGAGGTTTCCCTCCGTGACGAGATCCTGCAGCGGCACGCCCAGATGGCGGTAGCGCCTTGCGACGGAGACGACGAAGCGGAGGTTGGATTCGACCATGCGGTCGAGCGCACCGCGGTCACCGGCTCGAATGCGCCGCGCCAACCGTCTCTCCTCCTCCGGCCCGATCAGGGGGTGGCTGCCGATCTCCTGAAGATAGAGAGCAAAGGAGTCCTGTGGAGCCCGCGGGCGGACGTCGCCCCTGCGCGCCCGGGGGAGCGTCACGGTCATTATCGACTCTGTGGCAGATAGGGCTCTCGCCCGGAAACCTCGCCGCCGTCAAACGACGGCGGTCTCTAGCGGATCAGGTTGAGCAAGCGGTCCCAGCGTATCTCGGTCAACCACGGGAAGGGCGCGATCTCCTCACGGTCATACGAGTAGTAGATGATCAGCGGCTTGCCCTTGATGGCGCCGGCCGGCACGAACCCCCAGTAGCGGGAATCCTCCGAGTTGTCGCGGTTGTCTCCCATCACGAAGAACCGCTCATTCGGCACGGCTATCGGACCCCAGTTGTCCCGCGTGGGCCTGTACTCGCCCTGCAGCCGGCCGTCCCGCACCAGGTAGGAGCGCTGCCAGCGAAACTGAGGGCTGTAGGGGTCCTCGAACGGGCGAGAATGCTGAGCGTACGGCTCGTCGATGTCGGCCCCGTTCAGGTGGAGGGCGCCGTCGACCATCTGCAGCGTATCGCCGGGCGCGCCGACGATTCGCTTCACGTAGTTCGTGCGCTCGGGCTGTCCGGCCGCCTGAGGCGGCTCGAAGACGACGATGTCTCCACGCTCGGGAGCGTCGAAGGCCGGCAGCCGCGCCATCGTGCCGGGGATCTCGGCGCCGTAGACCATCTTGTTTACGAGGAGGAAGTCTCCAACGAGGAGAGTGTTCTCCATCGACGCCGTGGGAATCTGGAAGGCCTCGACGACGAAGGCGCGCACGACGAGGAAGAGAACGAACGCCACCAGAATGGACTTCGTCCACTCCCATGCCCAACGCACGCCGCTGGGTCGGGCCGGCGCCGCGTTCGGGGCCTCGCTCTGCTCGGACGCGATTTGCTTCTCCATCGACTCCGCCTCTTGCTGTTCCCTCGCCATATCGACCTTCAACCAGCCTCCGTAGGATCGTTACACGAGCCGCAAGAGGCCCGTTCCGCAAACCTCGGACCGCCATTCCCGCCGGACCGCGGCCACAAGTTACACGGGCCTCTCAATTCGCGCTCATCCAGCGCCCGAGGTGAGCGCGGCCGAGATCACCAGGTCACATCGATCTGGGCGCGTTGCAGCCGCCCGCTGTAGTCGACGTACGCAACTTTCGTCTCGGAGTAGAAATCGTAGACCTCCCAGCCTCCTTCACGGTGGCCGTTTCCGGTTTGTTTCACACCTCCGAACGGAAGGTGGGCCTCGGCGCCGATCGTGGGAGCGTTGACGTAGCTGATGCCGGTGTCCAGCTGCTCTATAGCCCTGAAGGATGCTTCCACATCCCTGGTGTAGATCGAGGACGACAGTCCGTACTGCACATCGTTGTTGATCTCGATCGCCTCATCCAGAGATCCGAACTTCACAACCGAGAGCACCGGCCCGAAGATCTCCTCCTGCTCGACCCGCATGCCCGGTTTGACGCCCGTCAGGACGGTAGGCTCGAAGAAGAACCCGTCCGAGAGCCCATCGCCCTGCGCGACCCGGCCGCCCCCAGCGACGTCCACGCCCTCGGCGCGGCCGATTTCCACGTACTCCTCCACCGTCCGTAACGCATCCAGGTGGATCAGGGGTCCCACATCGACGTCGGGGTCGAGCCCGTCCCCGAGCCGGAGCGCACCCGCTTCGGCAACCAGGCGCTCGACGAAGGCGTCGTGGATCGCCTCGTGCAGAAGCAGCCGGCTCGTGGCGGTGCATCGCTGCCCCGTGGTGCCGAAGGCACCCCAGAGCACGCCCTCGATCGCCAGGTCCATGTTCGCGTCGGGCATTACGATCTGGGCGTTCTTGCCGCCCATCTCCAGGGAGCAGCGCTTGTGCATGCGCCCGCAGGTCTCGCCGATCTTGCTGCCGATCTCGGTGGAGCCCGTGAAGGAGATCCCCGCGATATCGGGATGATCGACCATCACCTGACCGGCGGTCCGGCCGGCTCCGTGGACGAGCTGCAGGCAGCGGGGCGGCACGCCCGCCTCAAGCAGGGCCTCGACAAACAGGTGGGCGGAGTGAGGAACGACGGCCGCCGGCTTGAACACGACGGCGTTTCCGCACAGCAGCGCCGGGAGGATCTTCCAGCTCGGAATCGCCACCGGGAAGTTGAAGGGGGTGATCACACCGAAGACGCCGATCGGGCGGCGGTAGCTCATCGCCCACTTGTCGCGCAGCTCCGAAGGAACCGTGTGCCCGAACAGGCGGCGGCCCTCGCTCGACGCGTAGTAGGCGGTGTCGATCGCCTCCTGGACGTCGCCCCGCGTCTCGTCGAGCACCTTCCCCATCTCTCGCGTGGCCGCCCGGGCGATCTCCTCTTTGCCGCTCGTCAGCAGGTCGCCCGCGTGACGCAGGACCTCGCCGCGCTCGGGGGCCGGCACCGCCCGCCACTCCAGGAAGCCCTGCAGGGCGGAGGCCACGGCCCGCTGGACGTCATCCTTCCCCGAGAGCGGGAAATGCCCGATCAGGTCCGACATGCGGGCCGGATTCCGGTTCTCGTAGGATTCGCCCGTGCTCGACTCGCACCACTCGCCATCTATGAAGTTCAGAAAGCGAGGCGCTTCACCTTCAGAGCCCCTCTCTCCGGCCGCACCGGCGGCGGGCTCCGCGATATTCACGCTCATCGGCCTACCTCTCTCTGTTCTCTGTCTCTCTGACTCGGGTCCGGGTGGCTCATCGCGTGTATTTCGCGTGGCTCATCGGATGCGGTTGGTTTAAGGCTCGGCGAGCCGGACGACCAGCTCCTCCGCCTCGACCGTCACACTCTGAATCTCGGGAGGGATCTCGACGGCCATCGCCCGAGGGTTCCCCGGCGCGGTGGAAAAACCTAGCTGCGTGATCATGCCTGGAATCAGCAGCGGCGGCACGGGAAACAGCCCGGCCTGAAGACGCAGGATCGAAAGCTCGCCTCGAGCGGGCTCGGCAACCAGCGGGTGGAGGCGCGCCGTCACCCGTGCCGTGTCACCGATGAACTCCTGGAGACGTGCGGCGGCCTCGGAATCGATGGAGGCGGCCAACTGCTCGAGATCTAGCAGGGCGCTCACCTCGACCGTCGAGTCCTGCAATGTGGCGAGCGGCTCGCTGACGCCCGGAGGGAGGGTCGGGGCGACTCGAAACAGGACGAGGCTCTGGACCTCCGCTTCCGTGAACCGCGCCTCTACCGGCCCACCCTCTTCGAACATGGACCGCAGCCTCGCCTCGGCGTCGGCGGCCAGCTCCTCGCTCGGCTCGACCTCGAAGACCACGTTCGGCGAGCGAGCGCTCCACCACTCCTGGATCTCGGGCCAGTACATCCACGCCGCTCCACCACCGAGGGCGAGCAGCGTCAGACAGCCGACGCCGGCCAGACAGCTTCGGATCGTTCTCAAGGCACCATCCTCGCTTCGTCCTGTTTATCCCGTCAGCCGCGCCGAAGCCCGAACATCATAGACCGCTCCGGTGGGGAGCAGATGGCTGCGCATGAGGTCCATGGCATCGACCTGCCAGGCGTCCGAAACCTCCGTTCGTCGGACCAGGCTGTCCAGCGCGCTGCTGTCGACCCGCCGTCCCCGACGCACCCTACCAAGCGTCAGGTGGGGCCGGAACGCGCGCTGTTCTCGCTCGAATCCCAGGTCCGCCAACGCATCCTCAAGGTCGCGCTGAAGGGCGGCGAGCTCGGGGCTCTGCCTCAGCCCGAGCCAGATAATCCTCGGGCGACGGATGTTCGGGAACGCGCCCGGGGCAGTGACGCGCGCCTCGAACGGTGCGTGTCCCACCACGGCTCTGACGAGCGCTTCGGCGATCGAGCGCTCCGACTCTTCGTCGACCTCTCCGAGAAACTTGAGCGTGAGGTGGACGCGGTCGGCTGCTACCCATCGAATACCCTCGAGACCTCGGAGGTTTTCCGTGCCCGCTGCGATCCGATCGCGGACGCGCTCCGGTAGGTTGATCGCCACGAAGAGCCTCACCATCACCCCTTGATCGTCGTCCGGCGTTAACCTGCCCTTTCGAGGCCCGAGGGAGCAAGGTTGCCTGCCGGCCGCGGGTTGCCAGCCGGGAGCAGCCGCGCCCTATTGTCGACCATGAGTACGTTCGAGATCGATGTCGCGAAGAGTGAGCTCTCATTCGCCGCCGGCCACTTCATCACCTACGGCGGGGGACGTTGCGAGCGGCTGCACGGCCACAACTACCGGGTCGGCGTCCGGATCAGCGGCGAGCTCAACGAGGACGGGCTCGTCTACGACTTCGTGGCGCTCAAGCGCCGCGTGTCCGCGCTGGTGGCCGACCTGGACCACAAGATGCTGGTGCAGACGGAGAACCGGACGCTGGGCGTGGACGCGGATGACCGGGAGGTCCGCGTGCTGCACGGCGAGTACACCTATGTCTTTCCGCGCCGCGATGTGGTGCTCCTGCCCGTCGAGAACACGACGGCCGAGATGCTCGCCGAGTACTTGGCCGGGCTCCTGGTCGAAGAGCTTGGCGAGCGTTCGAACCTCGCCGCCATCGTGGTGGAGGTCGAGGAATCACCCGGCCAGTCAGCGACCTTCAGGCGGACGCTAGCAGCCGGCCCCTAGAAGGTCGCCCTGTACTGAACGGCCTCGGCGACGTGCGTCGCCGTGAGGTCGCCGGCCCCTCCGAGGTCCGCGACGGTTCTCGCCACCCTCAGGACCCGGTGATAGGCGCGAGCGCTAAGGCCAAACCGCTGCACCGCTGATCGCAGCAGGCGCGCAGCATCGCCGCTCGTTCGGCAGAAGCGCCCCGTCTCGCCGACGCCCATGTCAGCGTTCGCCCTTCCCGACCACCGAGCGCTCGCCCGCTCGCGCGCCTCGATCACTCGCTCCCGCACCATGGCACTCGCCTCGCCGCGCGGCTCGCGCCTCAGCTCCCGCCAGCGTACGGGCGGGACGTCCAGGCACATGTCGATACGATCGAGCAGGGGGCCGCTGACGCGGCCGGCGTAGCGCCGGACCGTGGCCTCATCGCACTCGCAGGGGCTCTCCTCCGCTCCCGGCGCGTGCTTGCCGCACGGGCAGGGGTTCATGGCCGCCACGAGCTGGAATCGGGCCGGAAAGCTCACCGCCGCCCGCACCCTCACGACGTGGACGACGCCCTCCTCCAGAGGCTGCCTCAGGACGTCGAGCGAGCGGCGGCGAAACTCGGGAAGCTCGTCCATGAAGAGGACGCCGCGGTGGGCCAGGGAGACCTCGCCGGGCCTCGGCACGGCACCGCCACCCACGAGTCCCGCCTCGCTGATGGTGTGGTGCGGGGCCCGAAAGGGTCGGGCGGTCACGACCCCGCCGCATGAGAGTCGGCCAGCCACGCTGTGGATGGCTGTGACTTCGAGGCTCTCCTCCAGGTCCATGGCTGGAAGGATCGTCGGGAGGCGGCGGGCGAGCATCGTCTTCCCGGCGCCGGGCGGGCCTCGCAGGAGGAGGTTGTGACCGCCGGCGGCCGCGATCTCCAGCGCCCTCTTGGCCCGGTCCTGTCCTCGAACGTCACGGAGATCCGGTCCTTCGTCGACGGTCACCGTTTCGGGAGGCGTCGAGCGGGTCTCTCGCGCCGATGGTAGCGGGCGACCGTCTCTCAGAAAGTCGATGACCTCCCCGAGGGATCTCGCCCCACGCACGTCGATGCCGCTCACCGGCCGAGCCTCGCCCAGGTTGGCCTCGGGCACGATGAGGCCCTCGACATCGCCTTCGCTCGCCGCGTGAAGCGCGATCGGCAGCACCCCTCGAACGGGCCGGAGATCTCCGGCCAAGCCCAGCTCTCCGAGCATCGCGGTGCGGCCGGCGCGCTCCCCCGGGACGGCCCCGGAGGCGGCCAGGATGCCGAGGATGATCGGCAGGTCGAACGCGGCACCGTGCTTTCGGACGTCGGCCGGGGCCAGGTTCACGGTGATCCGGAGTCCGGGCACATGCAGGCCCAGCTGCGCCGCAGCCGCCCTGATTCGTTCGCGCCCCTCCCGCACGGCGCTCTCGGGAAGACCGACGACCTGGATCAGGGGCGTGCCCCGCGTGATCGACACTTCGACGCGTACGCGTACCACGTCGAGACCGACCAGAGCGGCCGACGGAACGATCTGGATCATGTGCCGAGGGTGGGTCCGGCGATCAACCCCGGGTCAAGCCCGCGTCGAGCCGTGGACAGCGGCGGCGTGGCAGAGCCGGACCGCCAGCCGGGGAGGCTAGATGGACCGAAGGCCCTTGAAGTGGTCGATCGCCTGCCGGATCCAGTCGTGCGCGACGTTCTTCGGATGCCAGCCGAGCAGCGCGGTCTCCTTCCCCTCCAGGTCCTTGTAGACCTCGAAGAAGTACTGCACCTCGGTCAGCAGGTGGTCGGGCAGATTGGAGAGATCGGAGATCTCGTCGAAGCGCGGATCGTGAGCCGGCACGGTGAGGATCTTCTCGTCGAAGCCCTTCTCGTCGCGCATCTCGAGGACGCCGATCGGCCGGGCCTGCAGCACGCAGCCGGTGAACGTCGGGTCCGTGACCAGCACGAGCACGTCCAGGGCGTCCCCGTCCTTGGAGAGCGTCCCGGGAATGAACCCGTAGTCTCCCGGGTAATATACGGGTGAATACAGAACACGATCCAATCGAAACACACGGTCCGTCGGATCGTACTCAATCTTGTTCCGGGTCCCCTTGGGGATCTCGACGATCACGTTGACGATCTCCGGGGCCTCGTTGCCGGGAGGCATCTCGTAGAAGTCCATGTCGTGCGTCTGTACCTGTGGCGTGGATTTCGATCCGGGGTTCATCGGTCCCGAGCGGACCATTCAAGGTAGCATCCCGCGGTGCGGGAGAAGAAGCCGGGAGTGGACTCGCTTGTGGAGCGCTGCCCGCGCGGAGAGCTTGATCGGGATGACCGCTAGGACGAAGACGAGATGAAGCCTACCGCCGCTGTGCGGCTTGACCGGCTCCCCTGGTCCGAGGCCGCCGAGCGCCTGAGCCGCGACCCCCGGCTCATCCTTCCCGTGGGAACCTGCATGCAGCACGGGCCGCACCTGCCGCTCGGAGCGGACGCTCTGATCATCACCCGGCTGGCCGAGGCGATCGCCGCCCGGTACGACATCCTCCTGGCTCCCACCCTCCCGTTCGGGGCGGCATCGGCCAGGGATGCCGAGTACGCCGGAACGGCCGCGCTCTCGGGGAAGACCCTGCACCGGGTCCTGAACGAGCTCGTGAGCTGCTGGGAGGCGCACGGCGTGGAGGAACTGGTCCTCATGACCGGGCACGGCTACGGGCCGCACCTGTACGCGCTGGCCACGGTCGTCAGCGAGACGGCTCGAATCCGTTCGGTCGATCTTCACGCGATCGATTTGTCGGCGTTCCTCGGTCAGCCCCACACGAAGGAGCACGCCGGAGAGCTCGCCACCGCGCTGCTGCTTCACCTCGCGCCGGAGCGCGTCAGGTTGGAGGCGATCCGCGACGTCGTGCTCGAGGAGGGCAAGCTCCGGAAGCTGATCGCCGGTGAGGAGCCCATCCCCGTCGCGGGCTCGATCGGCGTCGTGGGAATGCCGTCGCGGGCTTCGGCCGAGACCGGACGCGCCATCTTCGAGTACCTGATCGACCACATCGGAAGCGGACTGTTCGGATCCGGGGCGGAGGGAGGTCAGGATGTCGCTTGAACGTACCGCGGACTCGTGGACTGGCTTGGTTCGGAGTCTGGCTCTGACCGCCGCGGGCTGCCTCGCCGCCGCGCCCGGCCTCCACGCGCAGGGGAGTGAGGAGCTCGATGCGGGCACCTACGAGATCCTCCTGAACGGCGAACTGGTCGGTCTGGAGCGTTTTGTGGTGCAGAGCGATGGGGCCGCCGTGCGCGCGGCGGCGCGCGTCACATCGAGCCGTGACGCGGCCGGCATCGTATCCGGCGAGGTCCGATTGCTCCTCGACCAGTCCTATCGCCCCGATCGGTACGAGCTCAAGCCCTCCGGCGGCTCGCTCGGCTCCGTCGTCGGTCTCCGGCACGCCAACCGCCTGCGCATGCAGACGGAATCGGAAGAGGGCGAGAGGGTGAAGGAGTTCGTCGCTCCCGATGGTCTCGTCATCCTCGAGAGGGGCTTCGCTCACCACTACTTCCTTCTGCTGGGGCTCGTCCGTGAGGGCACCGGAGGTCAGCAGCTCTCCCTTGTCGTTCCCTCCGAGGGTCGGCAGTTTCGTGCCACCGTTCGCGACGAAGGGGAGGAAGCGGTCCCGGTCAACGGGGAGACGGTCACGGCGCGCCGCTACGTGGTCGAAGGCGGCGGTGAGACCCACACCCTGTGGGCATCGGAGGCTGGACGCGTCCTTCGTGTGGAAATCCCCACTCTGGGGTGGGCCGCCCGCCGGCGGCCCTAGCGACGCTCGACGGAGACAGGTGGCATGACCGAGGAGACTCCGGGCGACAACGTAGTGCCCGAGCAAGCAGCGGATCTTCCCTCACTGCCGGCCCGCATCGCACAGGTCTTTTTCTCGCCGGCCGCTCTCTTCGACAAGCTCAAGGCCAAACCGGTCTGGATGGGAGCGCTCCTGACCATGATGGTGGTGAGCCTCATCATCAACGTCATCATCCCGGAAGAGCTGATCAGACAGCTCGTGATGGAGCAGCTGGGTGACAACCCGGAGCCCGCGCAGATCGATGCCGCGCTGCGAATGGCCGGGATCTTCCGCTACGTAGGACCCATCGTCTTCACCCCCATTCTGGCGGTGATTCTCGCGGGATTGGTCCTCCTGATCTGGAACCTCATTTTGGGAGGCGAAGCCTCGTTCGCCCAGACGATGAGCGTGAGCACGCACACGCTCTTCATCCCGACCCTCGGCGGACTGCGACGCCACCGTGAGCCTGAGCCTCGATCTCCTGTTGCCGGGACTCGACGAGGATGGCTTCGTGTACGGTTTCCTGCACGGCCTCAACCTCTTCAGCATCTGGGCGGCCGTCGTGCTGGGAATCGGCGTGAGCAGACTCTACCCGAAATCATCGGCGGGATCGGCCGCCTTCGCGATCCTCTCCCTCTACGTGGTCTTCAAGGCGGTTGTCGCCCTCTTTTAGCTGAGCTTAGCTGAGAGCTGAAACCGGGCGGGGCCGAGAGGCGTAGAAGGTAGCGGGCTGGGAATCCTGTGTGGTGAAGAGAGATAGAGGAGCCGAAAGGGCATGAGCCGAGGCAGGAAGATCCTGATCGGTGTCGGCGTAGCCGCCGTCGTCGGCGTTCTGGCGGCGAGAGCGGTCATGGCCGGCGGCGAAGACGCGGTAACGGTGCGCGCCCAGGACGTCGAACGACGTGACCTCGTCGCCAAGGTGAGGGCGAGCGGCCACATCGAGCCGAAGCGATCTGTCGATATCAGCGCCGACATCTCCGGGCGAATCGTGCAGTTGCCCGTCGAGG
>JBDHIM010000070.1:0-25637 GCA_039587445.1 Gemmatimonadota bacterium | reverse complement strand
GGCCGCACGCGAAAACACGCGGTGCTGATGGTGATGGCGCTGGCGGTCGGCCTCGGAACGCTACACGTGCTCTTCTATCACCGGCAGTTCCTGGACGTGTGGGATTATTGGGCTGGCACCTTCGGCCTGGTGATCTTCGCGGCGGTGGAGATCGTGCTCTTTTCCTGGATCTTCGGCATCGACCGTGGCTGGAAGGAAATGCACATCGGGGCGGACCTCAGAGTACCTCTCATCTACAAATTCATTATCAAGTGGGTGACACCGATCTTCCTCTTCATTCTCCTGGGCTGGTGGGCCGTGACGGAGGCCGTTCCCACGCTGCTCATGCGAGACGTGGAGGATGCGCCGATCGCGTACGATCCGGAGACGATCGTCTATCGTTGGTTCAGCCGACTGGTCATGTTGGGTTTGCTGGCATTGGGCCTATACCTGATCCACCAAGCGTGGGTGCGTAAGGCTGTCGTGGCTGGAGCTTCGCCCGGCACCGATCCCGGGTCCACGGAGTCCTGAAGGAGGGGCGTCTCATGGAAGGATCATCGATCGCTCCGTTCGCGTGGTTTTTCATGCTCCTGAGCATGGGCTCCGTGACCGTACTGACGGCGTACTGCTACATCCGGATTCTGTCCGACTCTGATGGGCCGGTCGAGTTGGAGGCGCCGGGATCGGACGTGCCCGATTCCTGATTCGCGCGCTCGGGAGTTAGAGCGTTTTCGATCGGAGATCGAGGCAGCCCGTCACCCGGTGCTGACAACGCACATCAACGCGGACGGCGACGGAGCAGGCAGTGAGGTTGCCCTGGCACTCCATATGGAACGCCAAGGGGTCAAGGCCACGATCGTCAACCCGACGCCGTTTCCGGCGACCTTCAAGTTCCTGCTGCACCACCTCACCCCCTGGTCCCACAGGGCAGAAGAAGGCCGGCGCGCCCTGGAGCGGGCGGACCTCTTCATCGTCCTGGATACGTCAGAGCCGTCGAGGCTCGGAGACGTGTATCCCGCGATGCGAGGCCGGCGAATCGCGGTCATCGACCACCACCCTTCCACGCCGCAATCGATCGGGAACCCCGTGATACGCGATGCCACGGCGTGCGCGACGGGAGAGCTGATTTACGACCTCATCTCCACGCCGGATGATTCGTTGTCCCGGCCGGAGGCGGTGGCGCTCTACGTGGCCATCGTCACCGACACGGGCTCCTTCCGGTTCGCGAACACGACCGCACGCACGCACGAGATCGGCGCGGATCTGCTGAGGGCGGGCGTAGATCCTCAGGACATCTACAGGAATCTGTACGGGCAGGTCACCGACGAGCGCCTCGACCTGCTGCGTCGGGCGCTCTCCAGCCTCGAGCGGGATCCCGAGTGGCCGCTGGCGTCGATCACTCTGAGGCGCCAGGACTTCCAGGAGTCGCGAGCGGCTTCGGCCGATCTCGAAGGCATCGTCGAGCATGCCCGGCAGCTCCGCGGCGTAGAGATCGCCGCCCTGTTCCGAGAGCTGCCCGACAAGTCGACCAAGGTCTCCCTTCGGTCGAACGGTGAAGCCGACGTCGCCGCGATCGCGCGCGAGCACGGGGGCGGCGGGCACACGAAGGCGGCGGGCGTGCACATCAGGGGCCCGCTCGAATCGTCGCGCGCCGAGGTGCTGGCCAGCGCTCGACTGGCGCTTCGGAAGAAGGGGCTCGGTCCGACGGGCGCCCGGGATGGGGATTCGGGGGCGGCGCCGGGACCTTGAAGAAAACGGCCTACCAGGCCTATATTTGCTTGTCCTGTCCATCTGACGCTCTGTAGCCACTGGCGACCACGACGAGGAGGTCTGATGGGCGTGTCCCTGAACGGGGGCGGCGAGGACCAGAGCATGGACCTTCGCCTCCGGGAGTTGGGCAGGACCGTTTCCCCTTCCGAGATCGCCGAAGTCTGGGTGTTTCCGCCGCTCGAGACGCTGGAGGGCTCCACGGAGTTCTTCCTGTTCACGCGCTTCGATGGCGATCGACGCCGGCTGTACAGCGCGTGCCTCTCGCCGGGAGTCAGGCCGAACGGGAATTCCGGCCAGAGGATCACCGAACATGGACTCGTGCCGGCGGACCGGGTGCCGCTCTTGGTGGCGCAGCTCCAACGTAGGCTGGGCGAGTTCTCGGATCCTCTCCACCTGGAGATCGGCGGTAGCGACGTGCGCTGGGCGGAGCTCACGACGGACTGAGTCCGCCTCGATCCGTTTTGGAGCCCGGGCCCCCGAGCCCGGGCTTTCTTCTTTCCCCGTCCTTCCGGATCCCTCCGAAAAACGCCTATTTGATCGCCCACCAAGGGACCCTTACGTTGTCGCATTCCGTATAAGCGAGCGGTTCAAACGGAGAGAAGGGCGTGACCGAAGCGATACACGACGAGGCGGGCGAGTCGTTGGAGCGCGAGTTCAGACGCGCGCTCGGGGCGGGAGGGCATCGGTACACTGCGCAGCGCGCCGCCGTGTACGACACGCTATATGCCGCGTCGAGCCACCCGACGGCCGACGAGATCTTCTCGAGCGTCCGGTCTCGAATCCCCGACATCAGCCTGGCCACCGTCTACAAGGCGTTGGAGGCGTTCGTGAGCTGCGGGATCGCCACCAAGCTCACGATGGGAGACGGTCCGGCGAAGTACGACGGTCGGATGGACGATCACGACCACATACGCTGTGTGAGCTGTAGCTGCGTCACCGACATCGACCAGGCCTCTTCTCCCGACTGGCTTCGGGCGGTGTCCCTTCGAACCGATTTCGAGGTCCTAGGCTACCGGCTCGAGCTGGTCGGGACCTGTCCAGACTGCCTGGCCTGAGCGCCCGCTCCCGCCGCTCAGCCCCATAGATGGACTCCCTGGGAATAGGGTTCACGGCCGCCTTCGCGGCTGGCCTGCTTTCGTTTCTCTCCCCCTGCGTGCTGCCGCTCGTTCCCTCGTACCTCTCCTTCGTGACAGGCCTCGGAATGGAGGAGCTCGAGAGCGGCGACGCCGAGCTTCGGCGCACGACATTCATCCACTCCCTCCTCTTCGTTGCGGGCTTCAGCTCGATCTTTCTGGCTTTGGGCGCATCGGCCAGCTTCCTGGGTCAGATCCTCAGGGAGTATCAGCTCTGGATCGCGCGCATCGGGGGCGTGGTCGTCCTCCTCTTCGGCCTCCATCTGCTTGGCCTCACGCCCTTTCGGTGGCTCCAGCGGGAGCGCCGCATGCATCTGGAGCACAAGCCGGTGGGTTACATCGGGTCGTTCCTGGTCGGCGTGACATTCGGCGCGGGCTGGACGCCCTGCATCGGCCCGATCCTGGGCGGGATCCTGACCTTCGCCGCGACGCGGCAGACGCTGGGCGAGGGCGTTCAGCTGCTGGCCTTCTACTCGGCGGGACTCGCCGTCCCGTTTATCCTGAGCGCGGTGGGATTCACCTGGTTTCTCGCCACGTTCAAGCGGCTGCGAAGGCACATCGTTTGGGTGGAGCGAGCAAGCGGAGCCCTTCTCGTCCTCGTCGGTCTGCTTCTGCTGAGCGGTCAGTTCACGATGCTCGCCTCGTGGGCAGCCAACCTCACGCCGGACTGGATCCTGGAGAGGATCTAGACACTCGGCCAGGGTCGGTGACGCGGCTAGGAGGCGGTTCGGCTGACGAGCGTCTCCTCGCGCTCGATCTCCTCGCTGAGCAACTGCCGCTCCAGGAGCCGCTTGTAGACGCCGTCCAGCTCGACAAGCTCCCTGTGCCGACCCTGTTCCACGAGCCTCCCCTCTTCGAGCACGAAGATCACGTCCGCGTCCCGGACGGCAGACACGCGGTGCGAGACCAGGATGGAGCTGCGGCCGCGCATGTACAGCTTCAGCTCGCGCAGGATCGCCGTCTCCGTCACAGAGTCAACGGCGGACAGGGCGTCGTCCAGAATGAGCACCGGCGTATCGCGGTATAGCGCCCTCGCCAAAGCCGCTCGCTGCTTCTGGCCACCCGAGAGGTTGATGCCCCGCTCGCCGAGGTGCGTATCGATGCCCTCCGGGAGCACGGCGAGCGCCTCTGTGAGGTGGGCGATGTCGACCGCCTCCATCAGACGCTCGATGTCCGCCTTCTCCGCGTCGTGCAGCGCGATATTCCGCTTCAGTCGCATGCCGAAGAGGAAGGTTTCCTGCGGAACGACCGAGACCGCGTCCCGAACCGCCGCAAGGGGAAGCCGCCTCACATCCACTCCGTCGAACAGCACGGTGCCCTCGGTCGCGTCGTAGAGCCGCGGAAGCAACCGGACGAGCGTCGACTTTCCACTCCCGGTCTGGCCAACGATCGCCGCGGTTTGTCCCGGCTCGATGACGAGCGAGATGTCCTTCAACACCCAGCGTTCGGTGTCCGGGTAGCGGAAGGAAACGTCCCGGAGCTCGACGCGCCCCCGGACCGACCCGATCGGCAGCGGCGATGGATCTTCGGCGATGGACGGGACGACCGACATCAGCTCGTTGATCCTCCGCATCGAGGCTGCGCCACGCTGGAAGAGGTTCGTAACCCAGCCGAGGGCGATCATCGGCCAGCTGAGGAGGGTCAGGTAGAAGCCGAACGCCACGAAGTCGCCGACCGTGATCCGCCCTGCAATGACAAGGCTTCCGCCGTACCAGAGCAAGATCACCGCCCCGAGACCCGTGAGCAGGATGAGGGACGGGTGGAAGGCGCCCCATACTCGCGCCAGGCTCATGTTGCGGTTCAGGTACTCCTCGTTGAGTTCGGCGAAGCGCCCGACCTGGGCCTCCTCCTGCGTGTAAGCCTTCACGATCCGGATGCTCGAGAGGAACTCCTGGCTGTAGTTGGAGAGCTCGGCAAACTGGCTCTGGATTTTCTCGAAGCGATCGTGAATCTGCCGGCCGAACAGGAAGACGGCGGCCGGCAGGATCGCCAGCGGGATCATGGCGAGCAGCGTCAGGACGGGGTCGATCCATATCATCAGCACAAGGGCGAGCGTGCTCACCGTAGCGGTGTTCACCGCGTACATGATCGCCGGGCCGGCTACCATGCGAACGGCCAACACGTCGTTGGTGGCCCGACTCATCAGGTCCCCCGTCCGCCAGCTGTCGTAGAACTGCGCCGGAAGCCGGAGAAGGTGGCCGAAGAGATCGTTTCGCAGGTCCGTCTCGATGCGGCGGCTGATCCCGTTCAGAAGCTCTCGCATGTAGTAGCGGCTTATGCCGGCGAGGATGGCCACCAGAACGATAAGAAACGCGTAACGCACTATGAGAGCGCTGCTTAGCTGGGCCTCCAGCGCGTCGATCGCTGCCTTCAACAGGTAGGGTCCGAGCAGCGTGAAGAGGTTGCCGACAACGACCAGCACGAGGCCCGTCAGGATTCCTCTGCGGTAGGGCTTGAAGTAGGGAATGAGAGCGCGAAGACTCTTCATTGGCTCCAGATCTGCGAAGTTGCCGTGACCTCATGCCCCCCCGAACGGTCCATCGAATGAGGGCCGAGGAGCGCAGCAAGGTAAATCTCGCGGTATTCACGTTCAACGTTGAGAGGCAGGATGGGCGGCATGACCGAGCGGAGGAGGTTCGGAACGGATCGTGGCTCCCGCTTGCCCGGGATGCTGGCGCTCATGGTCGCCGGTGCCCTCACGGCCGGCGGGGTCGCTTGCGGCGGAGCCCCCGAGGTCGAGCCCGAGACGGCCGTGGACACGCTCGCTCTGCTCGATCGGGAGTTGGATTTGGCGATGAGCGGAGACACGGCTCCCGCCGAGCTGCGGGACAGCTTCCGTGGCACGCGCGACTCCGGTGAGCGTCCCGACCGTCGGCCGGTGGAGCGGCGATCCCCGCCTCCGCCTCCGCCTTCCTCCTCGCCCGAGACCCCGCCGGCCGAGGATCCCGCCGGCGCGGAACGGGCCTCGGCGGAGCCGGAGCGTGAGGCGGTGGCGACCGGTGAATCGAGCGCCGATGAGGGCGAGCCGGCCGATGAAGGCGACCCGTCCGGGCCTGGACTCGCGCTCCGAAGCGTCGCCGGAGGCGCCACGTTCGAGGCGAGCCTCAACCAGGAGCTTAGCACCCGTCACAACCGTGTCGGCGACCTGTTCTCGGCGACCCTCGTGGATCCGTTGACCGACGGCCGATTGGTTCTCGTGCCCGTCGGAGCCCTGGTGGTCGGTGAGGTGACGGCGGTCGAGGAGTCCGGCAGCCACGGCCAGACGGCGATCATCAACCTCGATATCCACGAGGTGTCGTTCGACGGAGCGACCTACCCGCTGGAGGCTTCCATCCTCGAGGCGAACCCCGAAACGCGATCCCGCAGCTCGACCGGCGCCAAGGCCGCCAAAATCGGCGGTGCGGCCGTGGTAGGGGCCATACTGGGCCGGGTGATCGGTGGGGACGCGCTCGGGACGATCATCGGAACCGCTGTCGGCGGCGCCGCCGGAACGGCCATCGTGCTAGGGACCGACGACGTGGATGCGGTCCTGCCCCGAGGCTCGAGAATGCTCCTCAGACTCGACGCCCCGCTCGAGATGCAGGTGGCAATGCCCTGAGCCGGCGTGCCGGAGACGTGTGGATCTTTCGCCCGAGCGAGTCGTTCTACGGTATACGCGAGCGAAAGGGACCTGCCGGCATGCGCAAGACCGAAACTCTCCTTACGGGGACCCTCATGGCCATCGCCCTCGCCGGAGCTCAGGATGCCTCGGGCCAGGAGCCCTCCGGCGTGCTGGTGGGGAGCGTGTTCATGGCCGAGGACAACGCGCCGCTCTCCGGTGTGACGATCAGGATCAGGGGGACGGAGCTCCAGGCGCTCTCCGACAGCCTCGGCGCCTTCCGACTCAGGGGGGTCCCGGCCGGCGAACACATGTTGACCGTGAGCTACCTGAACATGGTCTCTGATGTCGCCGGAAGCGTGGCCGTCGCCGTGGCTGATGGCGAGACGGTTTGGCTCAGCATCGAGCTCGAGGTCACGGTCGTTCCGGTGCCTGAGCTCGTCGTCCAGATCGAGCGGGCCGACAACGTCGGCAAGATGGCCGGATTCGATCACCGGAAGGCTACGGGGTTCGGGAGCTTTATCATGCGGGACGAGATCGAGCGAGCGCAGCCCAGTCGGCTCAGCCAGCTTTTCTATGCGGTTCCCGGGGTCCGTGTCGTGCCGGCACCCAACAACGACATTCTCGGTACACGGCTGGTTTCCGCCCGAGGCGGAGGCATCAACTGCTACATGGAGCTCTTCCTGGACGGAATCCGGCAACCGTCCGAAGGGTTCAACATCGATCTTCTCCCGCCCGAGGACATCGAGGCGATCGAGGTCTACGCCGGAAGCTCACGCACGCCGGCGGTCTTCGCTCGCCGCGGCTCCCCCTGTGGGGCCGTGGTGATCTGGACCCGGGATCCGACCCGACAGGACCGGGGGCCGTAACACGGTCAGTAACCGAGCGCGGCCCCTCCTCCCCGTGGATCCGCCGCACCGTACCTGACGCCGTCCGCCGCGACGTAGATCGACTGGACGTCGCCCGAGAAGCCGACCCGCTCCTTGAGCCGGTGGCCCCTGCTCTCCAGCTCGTCGATCACCCACGGTTCGAGGCCGCCCCGCTCGTAGTGGAGCAGATCCGGGATGTGCTGGTGGTGCACCCGAGGAGCGTTCACGGCTTGCTGCGCGCCGAGCCCGTGATCGAGCTGGGCGACGACCACCTGCAGCACCGAGGTCGTGATCGTCGGGCCGCCGGGCGTTCCGGTCACGAGCTCGGTCCGGCCGTCCGGAGCGACCACGATGGTTGGCGTCATGGCTGACAGCATCCGTTTTCCCGGGGCGATGGAGTTCGTCTCTCCCTGGACCAGTCCGTACATGTTCGGCTCGCCCGGCCTGGTCGTGAAATCATCCATCTCGTTGTTGAGGAGAAATCCTGCTCCGCGCACGAGGGCTGCGGATCCGAACGAGCCGTTGATGGTCGTGGTCACGGCGACGGCGTTTCCGGCCGAGTCCACGACCGAATAGTGCGTCGTTTGAGCGGATTCCGTCCCGGCCGCCACATCGGGCTCCGATGGTGTGGCCCGCGCCGGATCGATCGTCTTCCCGAGTGAGTCCAGGTAGGAAGGGCTGAGGAGGCGGTCGATCGGCACGCTGACGAAATCCGGGTCACCGAGGTGGCGGTTGCGGTCGGCGTAGGCGCGCCGCATGGCTTCCGCCATCAGGTGGATCTCGTCGGCTGAGCGGTAGTCGAGGCCGCGCAGATCGAAGCGCTCCAGCATGCCCAGCATCTCGCCGAGCACGATTCCGCCCCCGGATGGCGGCCCCATGGAGATGAGGCGCCGGTCGGCGTACTCGATGACGATCGGCCGGCGCCAAATCGCCCGATACTCCTCGAGGTCGCGCTTCGAGATCAGGCCGCCGCCCCTCTCCATCTCCGCCACCACGGAGTCGGCGATCCAGCCACGGTAGAAGATGTCGGCTCCCGACGTGGAGATCGCGTCCAGCGACCGGCCGAGGTCAGGCTGCCGCAGCACCGTCCCGCTCGCGGGCGGGCGACCATCCGGCAGGAAGATCGCAGCCGTCGCGGGAAAGCGGCCGAACCTCTCCACCTGCCCGGTCAGCGCGTCGTGGAGGCGCTTCGACACGGGGAAGCCATCGGCCGCCAGGCGACGGGCCGACTCCAGCAGCCGGTCCCAAGCGAGCCGCCCGAAGCGACGGTGCGCCTTCGCCATCCCGGCGACGGAGCCGGGGACCCCGGCGGCCAGATGACCCGTCCGGCTGGAGACGGCGACCCTTCCGACCTCTTCCACGTACATGTCGCGCCCGGCCGCGAGCGGCGCTCTCTCCCGGAAGTCCAGGGTCGCTTCTCGTCCATCCGCCGTGCGGACGACCATGAAGCCGCCGCCTCCGAGGTTGCCAGCCTGCGGATAGACGACGGCGAGGGCGAAATGCACGGCCACGGCCGCGTCGATGGCATTGCCTCCTTGTCGGAGAACCGCCAGGCCCGCGGCGCTTGCCAGGCTGTCCGTGCTCACGACCATCCCCCGAGAGCCCGCGGCGGGCGCCCGGTCGGCCGGGAAGGGCCAACCCGCGGGGAAGAGGGCGGTGCTCGTGTCGGCCCGCTCGGCCGTCATCGCCTGCAGTCCGATCGGTGCGGGACCGGCCGCGGAGCCGGTGGCCCACGCCGTCTGGCTGCCGAGCGTGATGAGTGATCCCAGGACCAGGAAGGGCAGGTTAGAGAGGCGGCGGGCTATCGACATGCGGTCAATCTCCGTTCACGCCGACGCGGGGGCATATCTCGGCGATCTCACACCGCCCGCACTCCGGACGCCTGGCGCGGCAGGTGGAACGCCCATGCCGGATGAGCTGGACGTGGAGTGAGAAGCGGAGATCAGGAGCGACGACCTCGTTCAGTATCCCGTGGGCCTTCTCGGGCGACGCGTTCGGCGGCACGAGCCCGAGGCGCTTGGCGAGCCTGTGGACGTGGGTGTCAACCGGCATGACCGGGCGTCCGAGAGAGAAACAGAGGACGCAAGCGGCCGTCTTCGTCCCGACGCCCTTGATCGATGTGAGGTAGTCAAGGGCTCGGTCATCGGACAGGTCCCGGAGGTGATCCAGGCTCGGTACCCCCTTCTCGCCGAGCACCTCGAGCACTCTCAGGATCGTCTCGCTCTTTTGGGCGGCCAAGCCCGCGGTACGGATCGTCTGCTCCAACGGCTCACGACCCTTCGCACGCACCTCGTCCCAGCCGGCATAGCACTCCTGCAGGTTCGCCCAGGCTCGATCGCGATTCACATCGGAGGTGTTCTGGCTGAGGATCGTGAGGATCAGCTCGTCCAGCGGGTCGAGGCGTGGCTTCCGCGCGTTCCCGTAGCTGGCTCGCAGCTCCGCTTCGATCCGTTCGGTGAGGCGCGCTGCCGCCTCCGGGCTAACCGGTCTCACGCTCCTATCGGCCGTTCGTCGGGGCTCATACCTTCTGCTTCATCGTCCGGCCCGCGGGGTGCTCGCCCGACGGCCGGAAGCACCCTCGAAGTTAGAGGGCGGCTTACAGCCGGCAAAGGAGGAGTCGATTTGGGGAAGGACCCTCGTCTGACCGAAGCCGGCAATCCCGCCACGGCGCGGATCGATCGAGCCTCGGTCAGGGAGATCGTCGAGCTGATCAACTCCGAGGACGCTCTTGTCGCGCCGGCCGTTGCCCGCGAGTCGGAGGCGATCGCTCGCCTGATTGATGAGGTCGAGCGGAGGATCCGCATCGGGGGTCGGCTGATCTACGTCGGGGCGGGCACGAGCGGACGCCTCGGAGTCCTCGATGCGTCGGAATGCCCTCCCACCTTCGGTACGGATCCGGACCTCGTGAGGGGTGTGATCGCCGGGGGGGCACCCGCCCTCGAGGCGAGCCTGGAAGGGGTCGAGGACGACCAGGCGGCCGGCAGCGCGTCCATCGACGCGCTCGGGGTCGGTTCGGAGGACTTCGTGCTCGGAATCGCCGCGTCCGCCACGACGCCCTTCGTCCAGGCCGCGCTCGCGGAGGCCCGGGAGCGGGGAGCGAGGATCGGACTTCTGAGCTTTACCCCACCACCGCGGAGCCTGGCGCGGCTCGCAGATGTGACCGTCATGCCGATCGTCGGCCCGGAAGCCATCGCCGGCTCGACCCGGATGAAGGCGGGGACAGCGACGAAGCTCGTCCTGAACACGCTGACGACGGGCGTAATGGTCCGCCTCGGCAAGGTGCATCGCAACTTGATGGTGGATCTGCAGGCGGTGAGCCAGAAGCTCGTAGGTCGCAGCGTCCGCATCGTCCGGGAGGTGAGCGGCGTCGACGAGGAGACCGCTCGGCGGCTCCTCGGCACCGCCGGTGGATCCAGCAAGATCGCGATTGCCATGCACGAGCTGCGGGCCTCCCGGGCCGTGGCCGAACGTGTCGTGGATGAGTGCAACGGATTACTGGGTGAGGCGATCGAACGCTACGCGGATGGTCCGCTGCCCTACTACGCGGGCTATCCGGAGACCTGCGGCGATGAGGAAACCCGCCTTCTCGCCGCGCGCCTTCGGGCCGCGCCCGATCGCCTGCGCAGGGCCGTCGAGCACGAGGCTCCACCGGAGAGGCGAACCGCCCGGTGGGGCGCGCGGGAGCACCTGGCCCACCTCATCGAGTGCGAGACCGTCACCTTCCGGCCTCGTGTCGATGGGATCCTGGAGACGGAGGAACCAGGGTTCGAGGACTGGGAGCCCTCTCCGGACCCTCCGGCCGAAGGGGACGTGGAGCAGCTCCTCGACGTCTTCCAGACTGAGCGAACGCGGACGTGTGCTCTGCTCGAGCCGCTGAGCGATCGGGGATGGGCTCGGACCGCCGCCATCGGAGACGAGCGCGTCACGCTGTACCAGTTCCTTCGCGGCGTCGCCCACCATGACGAGGCGCACGCCATCAGGATCCGCGAGCGAATTCACTCGGACCTCATGAGCCCGTCGGCCGGGTCGGTGAGCGTCCTCTCCGAGCCGAGGAGCTGAGGGTTTGCTCTACGCCGGCGTGATGTCCGGTACATCCCTGGACGGCGTCGATGTAGCCATAGCGGAGCTCACGGGGGAGGAGGAGAGCCCGAACGAGGCCTCCCTGGTCGGCTTCCGGACCGTTCCCTACGGAGAGTCGTTCCGCGACCGGCTTGCGGTAGCGGTGGAGGGCGCACGCGCGGATGAGATCTGCCGGCTGAACTTCGCGCTGGGGCGGCGTCTCGCGGAAGCGGTCGAGATCACGCTCGCCGACCTCGCCCTGGCCCCGGGAGCGCTGGTCGCGATCGGCAGCCATGGCCAGACGATCTGGCATGATCCCCCCGTCGATGCAGCCGGAAGCACCTTGCAGCTGGGAGAGCCGGCCGTGATGGCCGAGATCCTCGGCATTCCGGTCGTGGCCGACTTCCGTGTCCGCGACATGGCAGCGGGTGGACATGGGGCGCCCCTCACCCCGTACTTCGACTGGCTGCTGCTCTCCTCGCCGACGGTCTCCAGGGTGGTTCAGAACATCGGCGGGATGGCGAACGTGACCTGGTTGCCTGCGCCCGACGAGGCCCGGAGAGGCGATCGGATCGCCTTCGACACCGGGCCTGGCGTCGCGTTGATCGATCAGGCGGTGCGCGAGCTCACGGCCGGCGAGGAGGCGTACGATCGCGACGGAGAGCGTGCGGCCCGAGGCCGGGTCCTGGATGGCCCCCTCGGCGAATGGCTGGAGGATCCTTTCTTTCGGCTTTCCCCGCCTCGAAGCACCGGTCGGGAGCGGTTCGGCGCCCCGCGTCTCAGGGCTTGGCTCGAGCGGAATTCCGAGCAGCGCGACGAAGATTTGATCGCGACGCTGACGGAGCTCACGGCGCGCACGGTCGCCGGGGGCTATCGGCTGGCCGAGCTCGAACCCCGGGAGGCCTACCTGTGCGGCGGCGGGGCCAGGAACCCATCGATCCGGGAGAGACTCCAAAGGCTGCTGCCCGACGTCTCGATCCTGCCCCTGGATGCGCTCGGCTGGGATGGCGATGCTCGGGAGGCCGCCGCTTTCGCTCTGCTGGCCCGCCAACACCACCTGGGGATACCGATCGACCTGGGGTGGGCGACCGGCGCCCCGGGAGCCCGCATCCTGGGCAAGTGGGTCCCGGCGTGAGCTCAGCCTCTCCAGCCCTCCTTCTTATCGAAGCCCTGCGTCTCGACCGCGAGCCCTTGGATGAGGCTCGGCGACGGGCGCTCGAGGCGCTGGAGCTGGGTGTGGGAGGCTTCATCCTCTTCGGCGGTCGAGCCGGCGAGGTGGCGCTCCTCCTGGAAGAGATTACCGCGGCCGCGGGCCGTGCCCTCTGGCTCGCGGCCGACCTCGAGCGCGGGGCCGGCCAACAGTTCACGGGCCTTACCTCGCTGCCTCCTCCCGCGGCCCTGGCTCACGTTCGCGATCCCGTCGAGGCAGCTCGCGTGGCCGGAGAGATCACCGGGAGAGAAGCCAGGGAGCTCGGGATCAACTGGGTGCTCGCCCCGGTGCTCGACCTGGACATTTCGGGCGACAACCCGATCGTGGGCACGCGGAGCTTCGGCTCGGATCCGGGCGTCGTGGCGCGGCTCGGCCGTGCGTGGATCGACTCCTGTCAGAGCCAGGGGCCGGCCGCCTGCGCCAAGCATTTCCCCGGGCATGGCCGCACCTTGAGGGATTCGCACCTGGAGCTGCCGGTCGTAGAGGCCTCGCCCGACGAGCTGAAGAAGGACCTTGAGCCCTTCGTCGAGACGGCCGGAGTCGTGGCGACCGTTATGGCCGCGCACGTGACGTATCCCTCCCTGTCACCGGGCGCGCCCGCGTCGCATCGCGCGCTGCCGGCGAGCCGGAATCCGGCCGTGCTGCGGGGCTTGCTTCACGACACGCTCGGCTTCGAAGGCCTGGTCGTCTCGGATGCGCTCATCATGGGTGGTTTCGCGGATCCCGAGCTGGAAGGGTCGGCGGCCGTGGAGGCGGTGGCGGCCGGCTGCGACCTCTTGCTGTACCCGGACGACGCAGCAGGCGCTGCGGAGGCTCTTCGGCAGGCCGCGGATGAGGATCCCGCGGTCGCCGGCCGCCTGTCGGAGGCGGCCGCGCGCAGTGGTCGCGTGCTGGGAGAGCGGGAAGCGGCGATTCGAGCGGCACCTGGGCCCCCGGCCGGAGACGTGAAAGGCCGCGCAGACGAGCTCGCCGATGGCACCCTCGTGATCTACGGCTCCGCGCCGGCCGGGGCGGAGCCGGTCGCCGCGGCCGCGGCCGCGGCCGCGATCCGCAGAGACCGGCCCGTGATCGTTCGGGCCCTCTCCGATGACCGCGAGCTTCCAGGTTTCGAATTGCTGGGAGAGGCCTTTACGGAGACGCTCCAGGGTCTCGGCTGGGAGGCGCGGCTGGAGGGCGCTCCGGGGACCGGAACCGGGAGGGAATCCGAGCAGTTGGTCCTCCTGCTCGCATCTTCCCCCCAGGCCTTCAAGGGACACGCGGGGCTGACTCCGGAGACCGAAGCCGCGTTGAGGGGAGAGCTTCGGGCGAACCGATGGGAGCACGCCTGTCTGGTCGTCCTGGCCCATCGGCGGGTGCTCGAGCGGCTAGGCGTCCCCGGCCTCTGCGCCTGGTCTCCCGAGCCGGTAATGGAGCGGGCGGCCGCTCGGCGACTCGCTCTGGCAGCCGACGTCGACACCGGCCCGCCGCGCCAGGAGTAGGCGATCATGAGCTCCGTCGATTGGGTGGTGGTGGGGACCTACCTGGGGATCACCCTTGCAGTAGGTGTCTGGCTCTCCCGCCGAGCGAGCGGAGGGCTCGTCGACTTCTTCGTGAGCGGCCGATCGCTCCGCTGGTGGCTGGCGGGCACCTCGATGGCCGCCACGACCTTCAGCGTGGACACGCCGTTGTACGTCACGGGCCTCGTCGCCCGGCGCGGAATCGCGGGAAACTGGGAGTGGTGGGCGTTCGCCCTCTCCCACGTCCTCCTCATCTACATCTTCGCCCGTCTGTGGCGGCGCGCCGAGGTCGTGACCGACGTCGAGCTGACCGAGCTGCGTTACGGCGGCCGGCCTGCCGCCGTTCTCCGCGCGAGCCGGGCGTTCCTCTTCGCCGTGCCGATCAACTGCATCGCCATCGGCTATGTGATGCTCGCCATGCGGAAGGTCATGGAGGCGTTGGGGTTGTTCGGCACGTTGCCGATCTGGATGCCGGGCGATGCCAGGCTGTGGGCGGTCGTCGCCCTCAGCATCTTCGTCCTCGTGTACGCCGGGATTTCCGGCCTGTGGGGCGTGGTCGCCACGGACTTCTTCCAGTTCGCGCTCGCCATGCTCGGCGCCATCATCGTCGCGGCCTTCGCCCTTCAGGAAATCGGCGGCGTCGTCGAGCTCAAGCAGCAGCTGGCCGAAGTCGGAAGAGCCGACGCGTTGCGAATGATGCCGAGGCCGGGCTCCGTAGACCTGCCTTTCGGGACATTCCTGGCTTACCTCGGCATCCAGTGGTGGGCGTTCCGGCGCTCGGATGGCGGCGGAGAGTTCGTGCAACGGCTCTCGGCCTGCCGTGATGAGAGGGAGGCCGAGCGCGCGGCCTGGCTGTTCAACATCCTCCATTACGTGGTCCGTGCCTGGCCATGGATCTTGGTGGCCCTGGCCTCGATCGTCATCTTCCCGGAGCTCATGGAGCCGGGTGGCGACCCGGAGCTTGGATACCCGCTCCTCATGCTCCGGTACCTGCCCGCCGGCATACTCGGTCTCGTCGTCGCGTCGTTCGTGGCCGCTTTCATGTCGACCGTATCCACTCAGATCAACTGGGGCGCGAGCTATGTGGTAAACGACCTCTACGCGCGCTTCATCGATTCGAAGGCCGCGCCGCGAAAGCTGGTGACGCTCGGCCGCGTCGCATCGGCGTTCATAGTGGCGCTAGCCGGGGCCGCGGCGTTCTACGCGGATGATGTGGGCAAGGTGTTCCGGTTCATGATCGCGATCGGCACAGGGCCCGGTGCCGTGCTCATCCTCCGCTGGTTCTGGTGGAGAGTGAACGCGTGGGCGGAACTGGCTGCCATGTTCGCCGGGTTCGCGATCGCGCTCATCTCCTATCTTCCGGCTTGGGGAGATGTGAGCTTCGGCGCTCGGCTGGCGATAACGGCAGGAGGGTCGGCCATGGTCTGGATACCCGTCATGTTCCTGACGGCACCGGAGAACGAGGAGACGCTCGAGGCGTTCTATCGCCGGGTCCGGCCCGGAGGGCCGGGCTGGTCCAGGTTCCGGACGCGCACCGATCTCCAGCCGGTGACGAGGTTGGGCGACGACCTCATCCGCACCGCCTGGGCGGCGATCGCGCTCATCGGCGGAATGCTTGCCGTGGGTGCGGTCGCGCTCGGCGAGTGGCGAACGGCCCTGTTCACCGGCGCGCTGGCCGCGGCAGGGGTCGCTGGGCTGGTGAGGAGCGCTCCCAGGAAGGTGACCGGGTGAGCTCCTTCGGCTCGAGGCCGGTCGGGCACGCCCTCTCCCGAATCGCCGGAGGATTGGGGATCGCCGTGATCCTGGTCTCCTGCTCGTCGCGACAGGCGGTCGAGCCGGGAGCCCAGCCGGCGGCCGAAGGTCCAGGTCCGCCGGCCGAAGAGCTACAAGGGCCACCCGCCGTCCCCGGGAGGGGAGATCCGGAGCTTCAGCGACGGCCGCCCCCCGAGCCCGTGAGGCTTCCACCGGTGCCTCGGGTTACCGGTTCTCCGGCCCTTCGCGTCCAGTATCCCAGGAGCCACGACCGGATCGCCGTCCGGGATTCAAACTTCATCTTCGGAACCGCGGGCACCGGAGACGCCGAGTTGCGAATCAACGGCGTGCGGGTGCCGGTGGAGGCGAACGGGGCGTTTCTCGCCTGGCTCGCCGTCCCGACTCCAAGGCGGGATGACACGGCGGAGTACATCCTGGTGGCGAGCGGCCCGGGCGGTACGGAGACACTCCGCCACCGCGTCCGCCTGCCGCCCGAGCCCTTCGTGGGCCCGACCGGAGCGGTGTGGATCGATCCGGCCTCCCTGCCCGCCGAGATCGAACGCTGGTTGACTCCCACCGACCCACTGGAGTTCTCTGTGCGAGCCACGCCGGGGATAAGCGTCAGCGTGGCGCTGGGCGATGCCACTCTGGCGTTGCAGGAAGCGGGCTCCGGCGTATATCGGGGCGCGCTGCTCATCCGCGAGATCCTCGATCGCTCGTGCACCGCCGCCCGTGACTCGGCTGCCGGAAGCAAAGCCCGAGACCCGAGCCTGCCGTGCGGCCCGGGTCGAGTGGACACCCTCGAGACCCGGTTCGTCGCGACCGACGGTTCCCGTCAGGCAGTCGAGCGACGACGGTATCCGCTCGTCGTCCTCGATCCGGAGGCGCTTCCGATCGTGGCTCTGGTGGAGAAGCCCGATCCCGTGCACGGATCCAGCGGTGTCGTCCCGGGTCGTCCAACCCCGTATGGCCCCTACCGATGGCTCTTCCCGGACGGCGCTCGGGGGCAGGCGGATCGGCGGTTGGGAGATCGGGTCCGGCTCAGGCTCTCTCCGGATCTCGAGACATGGGTAACCGCGGATCACGTGGTCGTGGGAGAGGCCGCGGGAATCCTCGAGGCGCGGGTCGGCTGGATCGAGGCGGAGGAACGATCGGGGGGCGTGACCGCCGTCCGAATTCCCCTGGACCAGCCGGTGCCGGCTCACGTCGAGGAACCGGAAGACCGGACGCTGCGGCTGACCCTGTACGGCGCGCTGGGCGAGACGGAGCGGATGGCCTACGGCCGGTCCGAGAGCACGGGGGCCACGGAGTTGGAGAGCCTGGCCTGGGCGCAGCGGCCCGGCAGGCTCTACGAGCTCACCGTCCGTCTCGTTCGGCCCGTGTGGGGGTACCGACTGACCTACACGGAAGGCAGGACCGGGCGACCCGAGCTCCTCCTCGAGCTACGTAACCCGCCGGACGTGGATGCGGCCGCCCCCCTTCACGGACGTCGCATCGCGGTGGATGCCGGGCATCCGCCCGTCGGCTCCTTTGGCCCGACCGGGTACTTCGAGGGCGATGCGAACCTGGCCATCGCCCACCGATTGGCGGCACTCCTGGAGGAGGCGGGCGCAGAACCCATCCTGACGCGGCCGGACACCTTGCCGCTGGGACTGTACGACAGGACGGGTCTCGCCGTACGAGCCGGCGCGGATCTGTTCGTGTCGATCCACAACAACGCGCTGCCCGACGGAATGCGGCCGTTCGGGGAAGAGGGCACCAGCACTTATTACTACCACCCCCACTCGAGAGCGCTCGCCCAGGCCGTGCAGACCGGCATGCTGGCCTCGATGGGTCTGCAGGACCTGGGGATGCGCTGGGGCAGCTTCGCGGTGGTGCGGCTCCGGTGGATGCCGAGCATCCTCGCCGAGGGTGCGTTCATGATGTTTCCGCGCCAGGAAGCGGCCCTCAAGACGCGAGAGTTCCAGGACGCCTATGCGCGCGGCGTGCTGTGGGGAATCGAGGAGTTTCTGAGTGGCTACGTGAGGGAAGAGGGGAGCCAAGAGGAATGAGGTTGGAAGAACTGTCGACGAGCGACACGCCCGCGATCCATCCCACCGCCTATGTCGCGCCCTCGGCGGACGTGATCGGGGATGTACGGTTGGGCGAGCACGCGAGCGTCTGGTACGGGTGCGTGCTCAGAGGGGACATCGCCCCGATCCACGTAGGCAGAGAGACCAACATTCAGGACCTCACCGTGGTCCACGTGGATCCGGATCGCCCCACGATGATCGGTGACCGGGTTGGCATCGGGCACCGTGCGATCATCCACGGCTGCGAGATCCAGGACGACTCGCTCATCGGGATGGGCGCCATCGTGCTCTCCCACGCCGTCATCGGATCCGGATCGGTGGTGGCGGCGGGGGCCCTCGTCACGGAAGGGATCATCGTTCCTCCCAACAGCCTCGTGGTGGGCTTGCCCGGAAAAGTGGTGCGTGAGGTGGATGAGGAGCTTCGTGGCCGAATCGCGCATACCGTGGCGGATTACAAGGCGATCAAGGAGGGTCACCGAGGCGGTCGCTGGCTCCCTTCGGAGCGTCCAGAGGACCGTTTTTTACGATAATCGGCTCTCGGGCGTCGCTCCCACTTGACCACAACATATTGTATGGTTACACTGGATTCACCCCTAGATATAGAGTTTTCCACCGCGTGCTGCCGCGGTGTGGATTGCTAGGGGAAACCAGAAGCCAGTCCCTCCCAGGCCTGCTTTAACTACAGGCCGGAAGTGCCGGATTAAGAAGACGTCAGGGGTGTACGATCCTGTTCACCCCGATTTTTTGTCGCTGTGGATAGCCGCGAGCCGCCGGCTTGTGGAAAACCGCTGGTAGTGAACTTGCCCATCAAAGAGACGAAAACGAGGCAGCCGATGCACCCTCCCGAGGTCGCCCTTGGGGCGCCCCCCCGAACCGTCCGAGAGACTCCGATCGATCTGCCCGAGCCCGTTCTTTCCGAGAACGCGATGACCGTCTTGCGGCGGCGGTATCTCAGAAAGAACGAGAACGGCGATCCGGTCGAGAGTCCCCGCGACATGTTCTGGCGGGTGGCTCGGGTGATCGCAGAGCCCGACGCGATGTACGGGGCGGACTCGCGGAAGACGGACGGCACGGCCATGCGCTTCTACGAGATGATGGCTACCGGCAAGTTCGAGCCGAACAGCCCCACGCTCATGAACGCGGGCCGGCCACTGGGACAGCTCAGTGCCTGTTTCGTTCTACCCGTCCCGGACAGCCTCGAGGGGATCTACGAGACGCTCAAGCACATGGCGCTCATCCACCAATCGGGCGGAGGCACCGGGTTCGGCTTCAGCCGGCTGCGTCCGCGCGGCGACGTGGTGCGCTCGACGATGGGTGTCGCCAGCGGTCCCGTGAGTTTCATGGAGGTCTACGACGCGTCCACAGAGGCGGTGAAGCAGGGAGGGACGCGGCGCGGAGCCAACATGGGGATCCTCCGCGTCGACCACCCCGACATCCTCGAGTTCATCGACTGCAAGGCCGAGAAGCACAAGATCACCAACTTCAACATCTCCGTCGCCATCACGGACGAGTTCATGGACTCCCTGCGACGCGGCGAGCCGTACGACCTTCGTAGCCCGCGCACGGGCGAGCCGGTGGGGCAGATGGATGCGCGGGAGGTGTTCGATCGGATCGTGTACGGTGCGTGGCGGAACGGCGAGCCCGGCGTCTACTTCATCGATGAGGCGAACCGGTACAACCCGGTCCCGCACCTGGGCGGCTACGAGGCGACCAACCCCTGCGGAGAGCAACCCCTGCTGCCATACGACGTTTGTAACCTCGGGTCGGTGAACGTGGGCGCGTTCGTGGAGGAGGGGCGCATCGACTGGGAGGGCCTGGGGAAGACCGTGCGCACGGCCACCCACTTCCTCGACAACGTCATCGACGCGAACCAGTACCCGCTGCCTCAGATCGACGACCTCTCGAAGCGGATCCGGCGCGTCGGCCTCGGCATCATGGGTTGGGCGGACATGCTGGTTAAGCTGGAGGTCCCGTACGGGTCGCGGCGCTCCACCGAGCTGGGCCGGGAGGTCATGCGGTTCATCGACGAGGAGGCGAAGGTCGAGTCGGAGAGGCTCGCCGGGGGGCGCGGCGTGTTCCCGGATTGGGACGGATCGATCTGGGGTCCCGACGAGACGTGCGCGCGCGATGAGATGGGCGAGCGGATACGTCCGATCCGTGCGCTGAGAAACTGCAACGTGACGACGGTCGCCCCCACCGGGACGATCTCGATTATCGCGGGCTGCTCGAGCGGCATCGAGCCCCACTTTGCGGTGGCGTTCATGCGGAATCAGGCCGGGACACTCATGCCGGATGTGAACCCGGACTTCGTGGAGCAGGCGGAGGCAGGCGGCTGGTACAGCGAAGACCTGATGTGCCGCATCGCCGACGAGGGGCACATCCACTTCGATGAAGTGCCCGCCGAGGTCCAGGAGGTCTTCGTGACCGCACACGACGTGACCCCGGAGCAGCATATCCGAATGCAGGCGGCCTTCCAGAGGAATACCGACTCGGCGATCTCCAAGACCTGCAACTTCTCCGAGTCGGCCACCGAAGAGGACGTTCGCGCGATCTTCGAACTCGCACACGAGCTGCGGTGCAAGGGCGTCACCGTGTACCGCGATGGGTCCCGGGATAAGCAGGTCCTCTCCACGGGGCAGACGGCCAAGAAGGTACAGGGGAAGGGCGAGGGAGCGACCGAGGCCGAGGCGGAGCAGGGTGAAGAGTGGCTGGAGCGGATCGAGGATTCGGAGCTGGCCGACGAGCTGGCCATGATGCTGGAGCGTCTCAGGCACGCGGAGGAGGAGAACCGCGCGCTGGACGGAGAGAACGTCAAGCTTACCAAGGTGATCGACGAGAGGGATCACAGGATCGTCGAGCTCGAGGGCGGCTATATGAAGCAGCCGGCCGTACGTCAGCGTCCCAACGAGCTCCGCGGCCGGACGCGGAAGATCGACTCGCCGCTGGGTTCGATGTACGTCACGATCAATGAAGACGAACAGAGCCGGCCCTTCGAGGTGTTCGTGGCATTGGGCAAGGCCGGCGGGCCTGCCATGGCGGATGCCGAGGCGGTCGGCCGTCTCATCAGCCTGGCGCTCCGCTCGGGCATCTCGATGAGGGAAGTGCACCGGCAGCTGCGAGGTATCTCCTCGGATCGGGCGGTCGGGTACGGACCGAACAAGGTGCTCTCGAGCCCGGATGCCATCGCCCAGGTGATCGAGCGATACCTGGACGAGAAGGAAGGCGTTCAGCAGTCGCTCCCGATCCAGGAGGTCGGCGCGGCGAAGACGTCGAACGGCGGCACCCAGACGGCGGAGAAGCCGATCATCTCGCGTTACGAGGAGCAGGCGGCGCGGACGTTCATCGGCACCTGCCCGGACTGTGGGACGGGGCTCACGTTCGAGGAAGGCTGCGCGAAGTGTCACGCTTGCGGCTACTCGGAATGCGGCTGATCTAAGCCGCTGGGGGCGGAGGCGGGTCCCGTCGCTCGCTTTACGGGCTTTGGGCGCCGAGCCTCCTCGCTGCGCTGCGCGGTCTCGACACCGTCGCCCTGAATCGCTCGCACCGGGATCCCTCCTCACCTGGTAGCGGCTGCAACAAGGCGCCGTTGGCGGTGACGCCTCGCCCATCGAGCTCTCCGGACATAACGTCCGGGGAGCTCTTTCTTTTCGGGCACTCCGTCCAGCGCAACTAGAGGTGTCGTAATGCATACTCTGTCCCGAACGATGCTTGCCCTGGCCGTTCCGTGGATCGTTTTGGCAACCCTGCCACTGGAGTTGGCGGGGCAGGCTTCCTCGGCGCCTGCGGCGGCACAGGCTCGGGAGGTGGCCGCGTATGTGGATGCTCATCGGCGGGAGATCGCGGTCGAGCTGATCGACTTCCTCGCGCTGCCGAACGTTGCGGCGGATGCGGAGAACATCCGGGTGAACGCCCGGCGGGTGAAGGAGATGATGGAGGCGCGCGGGATCCGGACGCAGCTGCTGGAGACCGGCGGCCCGCCGATGGTCTTCGGCGAGATCGAGGTGCAGGGGGCAACTCGCACGATCCTGTTCTACTGCCACTACGACGGCCAGCCGGCGGATCCGAGCCGTTGGGTCGGGCACGCCCCATGGGAGCCGGTTCTGCGGGACGGGACGTTGGAGCGCGCGCCGGAGACATTCGCGTTTCCCGCCGAGGGTCCGATCGAGGACGAGTGGCGGGTCTTCGCCCGCTCGGCCTCGGATGACAAGTCGCCGATCATCGCGCTGATGGCGGCGCTGGACGCCCTCCGGGCCTCGGGGTTCGAGCCGACATCCAACCTCAAGTTCATCTTCGAGGGCGACGAGGAGGCGGGCTCCCCCAACTTGGACCGGATGGTGAGGGAGAACGCCGACCTGTTGGCTACGGACATCGCCGTGATCGCGGACGGTCCGCGGCACTCCAGCGGCCGGCCGACGGCCGTGTTCGGGGTGCGCGGGATCGTGAGCGCCGAGGTCACGGTGTACGGGCCCACCGTGCCGCTCCACAGTGGGCACTACGCGAACTGGGCGCCCAACCCGGCCGAGGCGTTGGCGGAGCTGCTCGCCACGACGCAGGCCGAGGACGGGAGCGTCACGATCGCGGGATGGCACGCGGACGTGCTTCCTCTGGGTCCGGCCGACATCGCGGCGCTGGCGGCCCTGCCCGATGAGGAGGAGGAGAGGCGCCGGCTGGGGATCGCTCAGCCCGAGGGCGACGGTCGCTCACGCTGGGAGATGGTCACACTGCCGTCGTTCAATGTCCGAGGGATGCAGAGCGCCTGGGTCGGCGATCAGGCAAGGACGATCGTCCCCGACCGGGCGATCGCCAGCCTCGACTTCAGGCTCGTGCGTGACATCCAGCCTCGGGATCAGGTGGGGCGCTTCATCGGTCATGTCCAGGAGCAGGGATACCACGTCGTCGAAGAGGAGCCCGATCTGGCCACGCGCCTCGCCCACCCGAAGCTGGCGAAGATCGAGTCCACTCGGGGGTACCCGGCGGTGCGGACGCCGCTCGATGATCCGTCGGCCCAGGGGGTCGTAACAGCGGTGAGGGAGGCGACCGGAGTGGAGCCGGTCGTGATCCCCACGCACGGAGGCAGCGTGCCGGGCTACGTCTTCCCCGACTACCTGGGCGCCACCTTCGTCCTGCTTCCGATGGTGAACCCCGACATCTACGCGGGTGTCATGGTGATGCCCTAGGCGGACGATCGCCGCCGGACATCCTTGAGCACGTTGCGGCCCAGCACGACGGAGGCCGTCACCAGCCCGGAGTACAGCGCCCCCATCACTCCGTGCGCCACGGCGTCCTGGCCCGTGAGGAAGAGCCCGCCGATCGGTGTGCGCGGCCCGAGCCACGGCACCCGGAAACGCTCCGGCGTGAAGCTCACGCCGTAGATCTCGCCCCTGCCGTAGTTGGCGAAGTGCCGCGTCGAGAGGGGCGTGGAGAGCTCGTGGAAGTCCACCTTGCCCCGCGTCTCGGGAACGTGCTGGTAGAGCGCCTCCAGCAGGCGTGCGGAGTAACGTTCTTTCAGGTCGTCGTAGCTCTTGCCCCGCTTCTTCCATCGCTCGTGCTCCCAGGGCTCGAACCACAAGTAGGGCGCGAAGCTGATGACCTCGAGGGTCGCCGTCTCGCCATGACGCGCCTCCCAGCTCGGGTCCTTCGCGGACGGGAAGGAGATGTAGACGACGGGGAGGGGCGCGTCCGGGTCCTCCTTGAACGCCCGAACGTTTCGGTCATGGTCGTAGCCCGGGTATATCCAGCGGTTGGTAGCGCGCAGACCGAGGCTCTCGGCGGTGTCGGCCAGACCGACATACAGGCAAAGGTGGCTGGCGGACGGTTGCAGGTCAGCGAGCTTCGCTTCCAGGCCGAGCCGCCGGCGCGTCTCCTTGTCGACCAGCTTGCCGAATGTGTTCGCCGCGCCCGCATCGCTCACCACCACGGGCGCGAGGATATCCTGCCCGTCTTCCATGCGGACGCCGACGGCGCGTCCGTTTCTGATCAGCACCTCATCGACCGCGGCAGCCACGAGCAGGGTGCCGCCTCCCTCCTCTATGGTCGGCAAGATGCTGGCGGCGATGCGGCCAGCGCCGCCCACCGGGTACGCAGCGCCGTCCAGATAATGGTCCGCAACGACCGCGTGGATGCCGAAGCTCGACTCGCCGGGCGGCAGTCCGTAGGTGCCCCACTGGCCCGCGAGGACGCCGATCAGCTTCGGATCGTCCGTGAGCCGCCGAAGTGCGGTGAGAGTCGTCTGGTCGGCGTATCTGAGGAATCTTCGGCACAGGAAAGGCCGAGCTGGCGCCGCGATGAATGGCGGCAGGGCCTTGTGCTCGAAGAACCGCATCGCGGCCACGTGGACCTCGTCGATCGTCTCGACATACAGATGCAGGGCTTCCCGCTGCGACGGGAAATCCTCTGCCAGGCCGTTCACGAACTGATCTCGGCCGGCCCAGAAGTCGTACTCGCGGTCGGGGAAGATGAGGCGGTCGTAGTTCGCCGGCATCGGGGCCCACGCGAGGCTGCCGTCGCTGATGTCATCGATGAGCATATTCGGCAGCGTACCGTTCGTGTGAAACTCTCCGACGTAGTGAACGCCCACGTCCCACTCGTATCGTTTGCGTCGGAAGGTGTGAGTGAACCCTCCCATGACGTAGTGCCGCTCGAGAACGAGCACTCGTCGACCGGCCTGTGAGAGGAGAGCGGCAGCGGAGAGGCCGCCCATGCCCGAGCCGATGACGATGGCGTCGAAGGAACTCTCCGCCCGCTCGGGGCGGTAGACCTGCGGTTTGCGCGTCTGAGCCAATGGTGCCTGACGGAGTGGGGAGGTCGCGGCGACGTCCAGGCGCATTCCCTCAAACTCTAGGCCGACACCCGCGCCGTCGGATGTCGGGAGGATCTGGATCCTGCCGGTGGGGTTTTGCCCTTCCGCCCCGGCTGGCCCCCGCGCACATTGCGCCATGCACACCGCCAAAAGAACGCACGGCTTCACCGAATCCGTCATCCGGGGGATGACCCGGCTGGCCACCGAGCACGAGGCGATCAACCTCGCCCAGGGCTTCCCGAACTTCGCCGCGCCCGATGTGCTAAAGGCCGAGGCGGCGCGCGCCATCAAACACGACGTCAATCAGTACGCCATCACCTGGGGTTCGCGCCGCCTCCGGCTCGCGCTGACCCGCAGATACGCCGAGCTCTACGGGATGGAGGTGGACCCGGAGGCCGATATCACGATCACTTGCGGGGCGACCGAGGCAATGGCGGCGGTTCTCTTGGCGATCGTCGATCCGGGCGACGAGGTGATCGTCCCCGAGCCTTTCTACGAGAACTACGGCCCGGACACCATCATCTGCGCGGCTCAGCCCGTCTTCTGCCCGATCTGGGAGCCCCCCGGGTGGGAGCTCGACCTGGATCGGCTGGAAAGAGCCTTCTCAGACCGGACACGGGCCCTGATCCTCAACACTCCGAACAACCCCACCGGCCGGGTTCTCTCACGAAGAGACCTGGAGGCGATCGCGGAGCTGTGCGCTCGATACGACGCGTGGGCGGTGACCGATGAGGTGTACGAGCACATCCTCTACGAGGGGGAGCACGTGCCGATCGCCACCCTGCCCGGCATGCGTGACCGGACGATCACGATTAGCGGAGCGTCGAAGACGTACAGCGTCACGGGCTGGCGGATCGGGACGATCATCGCGCCTCCGGACGTCACCGACGCCATCCGAAA
>JBDHIM010000069.1:0-18821 GCA_039587445.1 Gemmatimonadota bacterium | reverse complement strand
ACGGCTATCACGACTTCTACGTCGGCTTCGATCCGGGTACGGGCCAGGACAAGTTCTACGGCGGAGGCGCGGGCGGGTACTACGTTTACGACATCACGAATCTGGACGACATGACGCTCGTCGCCTCTGTGACGGGGGTCCCGGGCGTCACCTGGGGTCACACGGTCACCCCGACGCCGGACGGCCGCTATATCGTCGGCGAGACCGAATACCAGTACGCGCCGCTCCGGATCTTCGACCTCAAACCGGCGCTCGACGGCGAGGTCGCCACCGTACGGCTCCCGATCTCCGCATGGACGGCCAACTGGGAGAATCTCGCGCACAACCACGAGGTCCGCTGGCCCTACGTCTTCGTCTCCGCGTACGAGGACGGTCTCCAGATCTTCAACATGCGCGACCCGGAGAACCCGCATACGGTGGCCTACTACGACACCTACGACGGCGCCCACGCCGTCGGCATGTGCTCGGACAAGGTGTGCAACGGCGCGTTCGGAGTGGACGTCCGCAATGCGGACGGGCTGATCGTGATCAGCGACATGTCGACGGGCTTCTGGACCTTCAAGTGGGAGGGCTTCGAGGGTTGGAACGGGCACGACTGGGGAATGCCTAACATCTCCAGCGTCCAGGATTGGGAGAACGGACCCGAGAGGGCCGACCAGACCGAGCTCCAGGCCAGCAACTGAGGTGCACCGGATGACTGATGGCGTTTCGAGGGCGCGCAGGATGGGCGTTCTTACCGTCGGGCTTGGTCTCCTGGGCCTCGGCGCGACACTCGCAGGGGACCTCGAGGCTCAACAGACGGTTGAGGCGCGCGGGACGCCCGACATCGAGGTGCTGGCCCACCTGCCGCTCGGCGGGCCAACGACGGTCTCGGATCTGGAGATCGAGCAGGAGCTGGCTCATCGAGAACGCGGAGCTACACCGGGGTAGGGCGACCGATTCGAAGTACTTCAAGCACGACGGACGCTACTATCTGGTCCAGGCCTTCCAGTTCCAGCAGGGAGCGCCAGATGAGGACCTCGGCGTGATCGTCTTCGACGTGACCGGGCTGCCGGATCCCTCGAAGGTGAAGGAGGTGGGCCGGATCCGTTATCCGGCCGAGCTGATCGGCTTCCACAACATATTCATGTACAAGCACTCCGACGGCCGTCCGCTGTTGTTCACGACGACGCGTGGAGATCACGCCAACGTGTATGACATGGCTCGATTCCTCGACGGCGACGAGGACTACGGTCTGGTTGCGCAGCTCCGCGTGCCCGACACGCCGGTCGGCGAGGCGCTCGGTTTCTCCGGGTGGCATGACTTCTACGTCGCGTTCCATCCGGGGAGCGGGGAGGACCGGTTCTATGGAGGTGGCGCCGGCGGCTACTTCGTGCTCGACATCACGTACCTGGACGCGCCCGAGCTTCTCGCCTCGGTCACGGGCGTCCCCGGCGTCACCTGGGGCCACACGATCACGCCAACTCCGGACGGACGCCACATCGTGACGGAGACCGAATATCAGTACGCGCCGCTCCGGCTCTTCGATCTCCAGCCCGCGCTCGACGGTGAGGTGGCGACGGTCAGCCTACCGATCTCCGCATGGACAGCCAACTGGGAGAACCTCTCCCACAACCACGAGGTGCGTTGGCCGTACGTCTTCGTATCGGCGTACGAGGACGGGCTTCAGATCTTCAACATGCGCGACCCCCACGACCCCTACACCGTCGCGTTTTTCGACACGTACGACGGGCCGCACAAGGTCGGGGTCTGCAGCGACAACCTCTGCAACGGGGCATTCGGGGTTGACGTTCGCAACGCGGACGGCCTGATCGTGATCAGCGACATGGCGACCGGTTTCTGGGCCTTCAAGTGGGAGGGCTTCGACGGCTGGAACGGGGGCGATTGGGGCGTGCCGGACGTCTCGAGCGTTCAGGAATGGGAGAGAGGGCCGCAGCGGGGCCCGGCCACCGCTGACGCGGACGCGGAATAGCAGGGAACAGAGAATGGGCATGAGACTCGAGTCCGAAGCGTCACGAATGAATGAATTGCGGTTCCAGCGTCCAATGGCGTCTGACACGCTCCGCCGCCTGCTGTTCTCGTTGGCCCTGCTCGCCCTGGCGGGACCTTTGCTTGCCCAACCGGCCGCCCAGCTCGGCCAGGTGGACTTCCCCGTCAGCTGCAACGAGGCGGCCACGGCTCACTTCGACCGCGGGATCGCGCAGCTTCATTCCTTCGGCTACAGCCAGGCCAGACGCAGCTTCGAGATGGCGTCGCTCGCCGATCCGGGCTGCGCGATGGCTCAATGGGGGGTGGCGATGACCCACCTCCATCCGCTGTGGACTCCGCCGGACCGGAGTGCGCTCGAGTCTGGCTTTGCGGCGGCCAGCCGGGCAGCGGCGGTCGGCGCCCCGACGGCGCGAGAGATGGCCTACATTACCGCGATTGGGGAGTACTACGCTGACCACGAGACGCTCGATCACGACGCGCGAATCGCTCGCTACAGCGCGCGGATGGAGGCGCTCGGAGACGACCACCCGAACGATGCGGAGGCGCACATCTTCTATGCGCTCTCGCTGATCGCGGTCGCCCCGGCGGATGACACGACCTTCGCGTCTCAGAGGAAAGCCGCCGAGATCCTGGAGCCCCTGGTCGCGGACCACCCCGATCATCCGGGCATCACACACTACATCATCCACGCCTACGACTCGCCGGCCCTGGCGGAGTTGGGGATGGATGCCGCCCGCCGCTACGCGGCGATCGCGCCTGCCTCAGCTCACGCGCGTCACATGCCCTCCCACATCTTCACCCGGCTCGGCATGTGGGACGAAACGATTGCCTCCAACCTGAGTGTGATGGAGTTGGGCCGCGGGGCGCACGCCGCCGAGTATCTCGTCTACGCGTACCTGCAGCAGGGCCGCGACGAGGAGGCCTGGAAGCTGGTGGAGGAGGCCAGGGGCTGGTCGGACCGCTACGAGCTTGCCCTGATCCCGGCGCGCTACGCCGTGGAGCGAGGCGACTGGGAAGGGGCGAGAGGGCTCGAGATCGTGCGGATCTCCTACGACCGCCCAGCCGAGGGTGTGATCCGTTTCGCCAGGGCGCTAGGTGCGGCGCGAACCGGCGACCCACAGGCCGCCCGGGCCGAGCTGAGTGCTATGGCCGAGAGCCGCGATGCGTTTGCGGCGAAGGGCCAGGCGATCGCCAGGTGGGCGGCTGCCGAAGTGGAGATTCTTCGTCTGGCCGCAGCGGCCTGGACGGCCCTGGCGGAGGGCGACGAGGAGGAGGCCGTTCGACTGGCGTCTGCGGCGAGCGCGCTCGAGCAGCGGACGGAGGATCTTTCGAACACGGCCGGGCGTATCCAGCCTGCCGCCGAGCTGGAGGGTGAGCTGCTGCTCGAGCTCGGCCGCGCGGACGACGCGCTCGCCGCGTTCGAATCCTCGCTCTCCGCCGCGCCGAACAGAGCTCGGAGCCTCTACGGTGCGGCTCGCGCCGCGGAGCTGGCCGGCTACTCCGACAGCGCCCGCCGATACTACGCCGACCTGGCCAAGCTCATGGAAGCAGCGGACACGGAGAGGCCCGAGCTCCTCGCGGCGCGAGCGTACCTAACCACCTCCTGACCGCCGGGCCGGCAGCCCACTTCCTGCGACTCGCCGCCCCGATCCGCTCCTCTGCCGCAAGGAAACACCAGTTCGTCGCTTCACGTTATTCCTCTGACAACCCTGCGTCGCCCTTCGCTGTCCTACGTAGCGAAGGGGATGGTCCGTGGAGGTGTGGTGATGATGGGATGAGGAGGGGATGATGAGCACCGGGACCGCCAACGAGAAGTTCAAGGAGTCCTACCGCAGTACCGTGGCGATCGGCATCGCCACCGCCGTCGTTGCGCACTTCGCCCTGTTCGAGCTCTTCCCAAGGATGCAGGCGAACGAGCTGGGGGCGGCCGTGACGGAGCTCGCGGCGATCGAGTTGCCGCCAGAGGTGACGATCCCGCCGCCCCCCGACCAGATCGCGAGACCCGCCACTCCGAGAGTTGCGGCCGCCGAGATCGATGAGGACGTGACCATCGCCCCGACGACCTTCGAGAGCAACCCGGTCGAGAACTTGCCGCCGCCGCCCAACACGGCCGACGTGGCCGATCGTCCCTCGTTCATTCCGTACACGCAGGCTCCGGAGCTTCGGAACAAGAAAGAGGTGCTGGCCTTCTTGAAGAACACGTATCCCTCGATGCTCAAACAGGCCGGGGTGGGTGGCCGGGTGATGCTGTGGCTCTACATTGACGAGGTGGGGGCGGTCCAGCGCACGGTGGTCGCCGAATCCAGTGGCCATGAACAGCTGGATGAGGCTGCGAAGAAGGTCGCCGAGAAGATGCAGTTCAGCCCTGCCATGAATCGCGACAAAAAAACCGCTGTGTGGCTGTCGCAGTCGATCGACTTCTCCGTGACCTGAGTCTCCCCGACGGGCGTCCTCCTCCCCTCGTGGACTCCTGCTCTCCGAGATTGTGGCTACGAAGGACGAGTAACCTCTCGAGGCTGTTTGGCGGCGGGGCGGTTCCTTCGGGGCCGCCCCGCTTGCATCCGGCAATGGCTCTAGCTCGCGTTGTCGAACTCGCCAATGGACGGATTCTCTCGCGCATCGACTGAGTGATGGTTGTCGGAACTCCATGGCCAGCAATACAGTACACACCTCATCCGACGGTAAAGCGATGTGGACGGTGACGGGCGGCCCCGTAGCTCAGGTGGATAGAGCGCGGGATTCCTAATCCCGAGGCCGCAGGTTCGAGTCCTGCCGGGGTCATTGCCGTAAGCCGCTCTCATCCGCCGACTCCGAGTCGGGGGCCCTGCTCGCGAGCATCTTGACCGGCCTTTTCGTCGGACCAGTTGTACGGAATCCCAATCACAGCCGAGCTGCGGCAGCCGCAACCGGCATGCGCTATGTTGCGAGACTTGGCAGCGGGTGTCGTGACTTACGCCATCACGGTCGTCTGGAGAACCTCGTAGGGACGGAACTGAACGAGATGAACGGGAGCAAGGAAGTGGGCCGGGAAGCCATTAGCGTCGTGTCGACGATCGGGCCGGGGCTACGGGTGATCGGCGATTGCATCAGCGATGGCATCATCCGGATCGATGGTCGCGTGGAAGGCGGCATCAAGGCCGCAGAGGTCGTCGTCGAAAAGGGCGGCAGCGTGAAGGGTGACATTCAGACTCGAGATCTCGTGGTCGCTGGTCAGGTGACGGGGAACATCTCCGCCGAAGGCCGTGCGGAGCTCCAGGCATCTTGCCAGGTGAAGGGCGACATCCTGAGTCCTCGGATCAAGATCGATGAGGGTGGCCGAATCCAGGGCCGACTCCACATGGCGGCCGCCGCCGCGAAACCCTCCACGCCGGAAACGCCCTCTAGCGGGTGAGGGTTGCGACGCCCGGCGCGAGAATGGGGACGCCATGACGGCTGCCGACCTCGACGAGCTATTCGCCCCTGAGGTCGTCGCCGATCCCTACTCCTACTTCGCGCGCCTCCGCGAAGTCGACCCCGTACACTGGAACGAGCGCTTTCAGCTCTGGGTGATCACGGGGTATGAAGAGGTGGTGTGGTTGCTCCGTCATCACGAGCTGTTCTCATCTGCGATCATGAGGAACAGCGCCTCGCCGCCCTATCCGCCCGTCGATCCAGAGGATCTTCCGCTGTTCGACGAGGTGCGGGAGTTCCGCGCCGATCAATTGGTGGAGCAGGACCGTCCGGAGCACCTGCGCCAGCGCAGCGTGGTGCACGAGTACTTCACACCGACGGCGATGGAATCGTGGCGCCCGTTCGTGCGAGATGCGGTGGCCGAGTTGCTGGACGAGCTCGAGCCCCTCGGTCGGATGGATGTCCTCACGGATCTCGCCGCCCCTCTTCCCGTTCGCGTGATCGCACAGATGATGGATGTGCCCTGGGAGGACCGGGACCACCTGCGAGAGCTCGCAGACAGCATCCTGTACATGAACCGAGGAGAGCCCTATCGGTTGAGGCCGCTCACGGAAGGGATGCGGGGAATCGTGGACTACGCGGCGCCGCTGGTCGAGGAGAGATTGGATCGGCCCGGGGATGATTTCATCTCGATTCTCGCGCAGGGTGAGAAGGCGGGGATCTTCACCCGGCACCAGGTCCTCGTAAACACCGGCTTGCTGCTCTTCGCCGGACACGAGACCACGATGAACCTCATATGTAACGGTCTCCTCGCGTTCATCAGACATCCGGACCAGTGGGACCTGCTGGCCGCCGACCCGGGTGGCATGGCTCGGCTGGCCACCGAGGAGTGTCTTCGCTATGACCCCCCGGTCAAGTCCACACAACGGATCGCGGCCGAGGACGTTCGGCTCGGCGGCAAGGAGATTCACAAGGGCGATCGAATCCGGTGGATCATGGCGGCAGCGAACCGTGACCCGGCGGTGTTCCCGGAGCCGGATCGGTTCGACATCGGCCGACAGCCGAACCCACATATCTCCTTCGGCTCCGGGATCCACTACTGCCTGGGCGTGGCGCTGGCGCGAATGGAGGGACAGGAGGTGTTCCGAGCGTTGGCCGAGCGGTTTGGCAGGTTCGAGTTGGCCACGGACCAGGTGGAGTACCAGCCGAGCATTCAGTTCCGCTCCCTCAAGTCGTTGCCCGTGAGCTGGGATCGGAGGAGTCGATGACCCGTCGCCTGAACGTCCGGGTGGACCACGCCTGCTGCGTCGGCAACGCCATGTGCGTCGCGACGGCGCCGGGCGTGTTCGCGCACAACGATCAACGGCAGTCGGAGGTCGTCGATCCTGAGGGGGAGTCGGAGGAGAAGATTCTCGAAGCGGCCTTCAACTGCCCCACCGGGGCTATCAGGGTGGAGATCGCCGAGGGCGGCGAGCGGCTGTTTCCGTAGTCAGGCCGGTTGGGCGTTGCGAAGCGCGTTCCAAGCTTTGCCGCCCTTTCGCGCCTCGTGCAGCCGTTTCTCGGCCATCCGATTCGCGGCCTCCTCGGTGCCGATTCCGAGTTCTTCGGCCACCCGGATCACGTTCCGAGTCTGACCCTGGATCTGCGAAACTTTCTCGAAGATGCGTGCATCATCGGTGGGGGCGTCGAGCATCTCTTGCTGGCAGCGGATCAGCCCGCCCGAGTTGACCAGATAGTCCGGCCCGTAGGCGATACCTTGCTTCATGAGCGCCGTCCCGTGACGCGACTCGGCTAGGACGTTGTTGGCTGCACCGGCGATGCCCGCGCAGCGGAATCGCTCCAGGGTATGGTCGTTCACGACCGCCCCGACCGAGCAAGGCGCGAAGATGTCACACTCGACATCGTAGATGGCGTCGGGGGCGACCGCGGCCGCTCCCAGCTCTTCCACGGCCCGTCGCACGGGCTCCTCGACGAGATCGCAAACGGTGAGGCGGGCGCCTTGCTCGTGGGAGTACCGGGCGACTGACGCCCCGACGTGACCGAGTCCCTGGATTGCGACGTGCCGCCCCGCCAGGTCGTCGCTTCCCGTCACCGCCTCGAGGACCGCCCGTATGCCGCACGTGACGCCGTACGCAGTCGCTTGTGATGGATCTCCCGCACCGCCGGCGTGGCGAGGCACGCAGGATACGTGTCTCGTGACCCCTCGCAGCACGGCCATGTCGCGCGATCCTGTGCCGATGTCCTGTCCCGCGATGTACTCGCCTCCCATGGCATCGATGAAGTGTCCCATCGCTTCCAGGAGCGAATCGCTCTTCTCGGACTTTGGATCGCCGATGATGACAGACTTGCCTCCGCCCAGGTTCACGCCGCTGATCGCCGCCTTGTAGGTCATCCCGCGGGCCAGCCGGAGAACGTCGATGAGGGCGTCTTCCTCCGTCTCGTACGGACGCATCCGCACGCCGCCCAACGCCGGACCCAGGGTGGTGTCGTGGATCGCGATGATCCCGCGAAGCCCCGCAGGGCCGTCGTTGACGAAGACTAGCTTCTCGTAGTCGTGCTCGTTCAGTCGATCGAATAGATCCATGCCGAACCCTACTGGCCTCCGAACAGGACCGCGAGGCGGGGACTACTCAGAAGTTTCCGAACTTGAAGGTCAGCGACCCGAGAAAGGCTCTATAGTCTTTGTTCTCGGTGTCGTTGGTGGTTTCCTTGCTCACGTACCGATAACCGACGCCCGCGACGATCCTAAAGAAACTCGCGGCGTTCACCTCGAGGCCGATTGCCGGCTCGAGCACGAAGACTTCGTCATGGTCTGGATCTGGCTGGTCGGTGCGAAACCGGCGGCCGGCGCCGACGAGCGTGCCGACGGTGAAGTGTACCGGCTCGCTCCAGAAAGCCACATACTCGACTTCAAACCCGCCGTAGATAAACTTACTGATGGGTTCGAGCAGCCCCGGCCTGTCGACGGTGTTGACGAGAGTGTACACGCCTCCGCCGATGACGAAGCTGTGATTCGCGATCCAGCCGCCCCGGGCTCCCGCAAAAACAGCGAACTGGTCAAGGAGTTGGCTGAACTTGACGACCGGACCGCCGAACCCGCCGGATGCGAACCCGCCCGTTGCAGCCTCGCTTTGACCGTGGGCGGACGATGCACTCAGGGCTGTAGCTAAACACAACACGGCGATGACTCTCATCGATTCCTCAGTTCACCGGGGAATGGAAGCGTGACTGTCTAGGATCGCGCGGGTCGGCGCAAGAGCCAAACCCGGCAAGGATGCTATGTTAGGCGACGGCTCTGCAATAGACTGACAACGGCAGTCGCCGAGAGTCGTGGTGTCTTGATTCCATGGACCACCCGCGAACAGGGTCACAGAGCACACATGGGGATATTCTCCGATCAGTCTGAGCTGGACCCTCTGCAGGGGCGAGCGGAGAGCCTCGTCGGGACCGCATCGACCCTAGCCAAGAGTCTCTTCAGCCGACTGGCTGTCTACTACACGGACCTCTTCCAGGTCAGCGAGGAGGACTGGAACTTCCTGGTGACAGTGGCAGGACTCTATGTGGCATCTCTGCGTCTCTACGACGAGATCCCGGGAGACCGCTTTGCGGATCTGTACGAGATCGTGGAGAAGAAGCTGTCACCCGGAGTCCCGCAGGCGATGGCGAACTGCGGAGAGTTTGTGACCCAGAGAGCCGGTGCCGAGAGTGACCAGTTCACCTTCGAAACCGTTCTCGGCTATTGGGTTCTCTGGAATGCGCTACCCTACAAGCCGGACAAGAACCAAGCAGAGCTCGCTTTCTTTATCGGCCACTCTGTAACCGATGCATTCGCCTCCTGGTGGCAGCTATAGTGTTTGGAGACCCCAGGTAGTAAAGGGTGCTGCAGAATGGCCGAACACTACCAGGAAGTTGCTGCCCGACTCCGCGCTCTGACGTATGCGACGCCCGGTATCATCCGTTTCGCTGCAGCTTTGGCCGATGACACAAGCAATGCCCGTACTCGTGCTGCAGCCCGCGCCTTGACCGATCGCGATCGAGCGAAGGTCGTCGCGTTTCTCGTCCAACTCCGTCATGACCAGCTGGATGCGGAAGACGCCGAGCGGGCGAGCGCGCTGGACGAGCTGGTCGAAGCCTTGGCTCGGGCGCAATGGGACAATCTGCCGGCGTTGAGTCCTGATACCGGTGAACCGTTGAGCTGAGGGCACGCGTCGGCGGCTGTTGCGCCGGCGCTCACGCACGTTGCTACGGCGCCACAGACTCGGCTCATGGCCCTCCCTGCGTAACGCTTTTATCCACACTGTCAGTCAACGAACTCGACGCCTCTCTGTGCGTTTGCACGTAGCGGTATCTAACCGACTCACTCTCAACGCCTTGGATGGGCCTCAGTCTGAGGTGTTTGCCACCCATTCTCGCTTCAAAAAATGGGACGGGGACGCTCGATCTCGCACGCGTCGTGCACCTAGGTCCACCGTGGCGCTCCACCGCAGGTATGAAGTACCGGGAGTTCATGATGAAAGCGTGGAAGCACCGAATACGGGTGGCGGTTTCGGCCGCCGCAGTTCTCGCGATCGTCGCGGGCCCTCTTCGGGCGCAGGAAGCCGAACCGCAGGTTCCAGCCGGCGAAACGACCACGAACGCTGTCGCAGACAACACGGCAACCGAGCAGGATTCTGGCGGGGGTGGCTACTGGGAGCTCGGCGCGTTCATCGGGTTGCTGAACGACGAGCCGGAATACCATCCCGATGATTTCTCGGATCAGTTTCGGCGAGATGCGCTGATCGGTGCCCGCGGCGGCTATACGCTGCCTTTCGGGCTGTTCCTGCAAGCCCAGGGCTCCAACTCGCTCGTCCGCGTCGCCATGCCGCGTCCAAACGGCGGTGGTGCGGACTCTCAAAACGTGAACACGTTCTTCGTCGAGAGCGTGTTCGGCTACAACATCACTCTGTCCTCGAAGTTCGATGCCTTTTTCAGCGGCGGAGTCGGGGTCGCGATCTGTAGCCCGGACCGATTGCCATCAGAGACCGACTTCGCGGTGAATTACGGCGTGGGCGGCAGGTATTTCTTCGCCAATTCGCGCCTGGCCGTGCGCGGTGATGTACGGATGCACCAGGTGCTCAACGCCATGGCAGAGACCCGCGAACTGGTGAGGGCCGCCCCGGTAGGCGGCGATCTCTTCGCACTGGAGCTGAGCCTCGGCATCTCCGTCTTCCTGGGTCGTTAACAGCTTACCGGGGAGGCGAGACCCTACGGCCCTCCGAAGAGGGCCGCGAGGCTTCCTCGAAGGCTAATCCAGGCGATCCAGCCGACAAGCAGGGGGGCCACGTAGCGCAGCAGGAAGACCGCCAGGGGAATGACGCGCTGGAACAGCGGCGACGCGCCCAGTCGAAGCTCCTCCTCGGGAGCTCTCATAACCCAACCCGCCAGGATAGCTACTCCCAACACCCCGAGGACCGTGAAGAGCTCGGCAACCAGCTGATCCATGACGCCGAGGATCGCGATAGAGACGGCCGGCGCCAATCCGACGAGTCCCGCCGCGCAGCCGGCGAGCAGCGTAGCCTGCCGGCGAGCGAGCGGCGTTTCGTCCATGAGTACCGCGGACACGACCTCCAGCAGCGATACGGCTGAGGTGATCGCCGCGACGACCAGGGTCATGAAGAAGGTCGTGCCGACGATCCTCCCCACGCTCCCCATCCGGAGGAACGCTTCCGGCAGAGAGATGAACAGGGCTCCCACCGCACTCTCCCCGACCTCCTCAGACAGGCCGAGAGCGAACACGATCGGAAACACGACCAGGCCGGCGATGAACGCGACCGAGAAATCCGCGAGGGCGATCACCGCCGCCTCCCGGTTCAGGTTCTCCTCCCGGGAGTAGTAGGAGGCGTAGGTAATCATGATTCCCATCCCCACGCTGATCGAGTAGAACGCCTGCGCGGCGGCACCCTGAAGGACCGCCGGATCGAGGACCTCCGCGAGCGACGGCGCGAGGTAGAATCGGTACCCGGCCGCGGCGTTCGGCAGGGTGGAGGCCCAGATCGCCAAGCCGATCAGCAGCAGGAAAAGCGTCGGCATCATGAGGAGGCTCGCCCGCTCGATGCCCCGGCGGACGCCCAGGAGCACGATGCCGATCGTCAGCGTGATCGACACGAGGTGGAAGCCGACGGCAGGACCGCCCGTGGAGATTCGAGTGAAGCGGTCACCCGCTCCGGCGGAGAAGCCGAATACGGCCGCGTCCAGGGCGTAGCGAATCGCCCAGCCGGTGATAACCGAGAGGTAGGCCAGAATCAGAAGGCTGGTGACCACGAACAGGAGTCCCAGGGGCACCCATGCTCGGCCACCGATGCGCCGCAGCGCCCCTCCGATCATGAACGTCATGATCAGGTAGGCGATGACGAACGCGGCCCCCCCGCCCTCCGCCGCCTGGTAGGGGAAGCGCCATATGTTCCCGAGGCCTACGGCAGATCCGACCGCGGCGAGCACGAAGCCGAGTCGGGTCCCGAAGACCTCGCGCCCCTCTCCCGCCGCGGAAGCTCCGGTTCCTCCGCTCAAGGCGAGCTGCCGAAGTCACGGCGAAACGTGCGGCGCACGCCGGCCGCACGGAGTTTCCGGGCGGCGGCCACGGCCGGGTTCGCGCCCTTACCTCCAGCCGCCACCACGATGCGAGCCGGCATCAACCGTTCCTCAACGACCGGAAGAGCATCGCCTTCCAGGCCGGCACGTCGATCTCCCAGCAAACGACCGCGTTCGGCCTCGCTAGATGGCCCCACACCCTATCGTTGTGCGGGTAATCGTGGATCTCCAAAGCGTCGACCACCGTCATGCCGCGCGTGAGGTCACTCTCGGTCTCGAGCAGCACGCGGTGCGCGCTACGTCGCGTGCAGATGGAGGGATCCAGAGCGATTCCCATGGCGATCGGATCCGGAAGTGCGAGGCCGGGGTCTCCCGATTGGCGACGATTTGCCTCCACCGCCGTGGCGTTGCAGTCGATCGCGAAACGGGCGAGAGGGTTGTCGAAGCTGCGCACGTAGGCCATCTCCTCGTCGTCGAGGTTGGCCTCGTGACGGCAAAGCTCCCATCCGACCATCTCGATCGGCACTCCCGACTCGAAGACGACCCGCGCCGCATCCGGGTCCACCCAGAGGTTGAACTCCGCCGCCGGCGTCACGTTGCCGACCGTGCAGGCCGCTCCGCCCATGACGACGCAGCGTCCCACGAGGGAGGCGAGATCGGGTGCACTCTCGAGCGCGCGCGCGAGGTTAGTCAGAGGGCCGAGCGTCACGAGCACGAGCTCGGGGTTCTCCCGCACGGTGCGGACGATCGCCTCAACGGCGTCACCCTCGGCGGGACTCCGCTGCGGAGGAGGATATCCCCGATCACCGAGGCCGTCCCCGCCGTGGAAGAACTGAGCGGTCACCAGCGGGCGCCTCAGCGGCTCGGCCGAGCCGCTGTAAACGGGAGCTTCCGAGCCGCACAGCTCCAGGGTATAGAGAGCGTTCCGGACGCCCCGGTCCACGGGGACGTTGCCCGCCACGACCGTGACGGCCTTGATCTCCACATCCGGCCAACGGGCGGCCATGATGAGGGCCACCGCATCATCCGAGGCGGTGTCGGTGTCGATCAACATGGCTCGTGGCACGCTCGGCCTCCGTACTCGGGTGCCGCGTTCCGGCGTTCCGCCGGTCGCTCAGTATAGCCCGGACCGCCGGGAGCGGCGATTTGGCGCGCCGCGGCTCAAACGCGTGACCTCCAGGGTAGAGTGAGCCATGGATACCAAGAAGAAGATCTCCGTCGCTGTTTGCCGAGCTTCGGGCGCCGCGTTTCTCGCGTTCATCCTTTCATCCTGCGGGGATGAGGGGCCGGTCGATCCGATCCAAAACCCGGGGGACTTCAACCGAGCCATGCGCTCCGGTGGCCTCGACCGGGTCTACGACGTTCACGTGCCCGCCACCGTGAACCCCTCCCAGCCCTCTCCGCTCGTCATCATGCTTCACGGCGTCCCGCGGCTCAGCGGTATGGCGGTGATCACCGGCTTCGACGGGGTGGCCGACCGGTTCGGCTACATCGTCGCCTACCCGCGGGCCTTTCAGACCCTGGACTGGAACGTCGGTTGCGAGCTCTGCTCCAGCGCGGCGATTGACGACGTCGACGACGTGCGGTTCATACGCGACCTGATCGACGATCTGGCGGGTCAGGTGGCCATCGACCGCTCACGCGTTTACGTGGCGGGCTTCTCGCAGGGCGCTCTCATGACGCACTTCCTGGGCTGTGAGCTGGCCAACGAGATCGCGGCGTTCGGCAGCGTCGCCGCCACGATGATCGATGAGGTGGAGGAGACGTGCTCTCCTTCGCGCGCGGCTCCCTGGCTCTTCATCCAGGGGACGGAAGACACCGAGTTTCCCTGGGAAGGGAGGGTCGGCGAGCTCTCGAACACGATCTCCGCCCGAGCGACTATCGGCAGCTGGGCCGGCCTGAACGGGTGCTCGGCGAACCCGGCCGTCACGGAGCTCCCAGACACGGAGGATGACGGCACGACGGTCACTTTGGAGGAATACCGAAGTTGTTCAGGCGGGTCGGAGCTGGATTTCTACATCGTGAATGGCGGCGGTCACACGTGGCCAGATGCCCCCGTGGAGTTCGGAAGCACCAAGAGTCTGGAGATCAACGCGAGCGAGCTTCTGGCCGAGTTCTTCTCAGGCCACTAGCCCGCCGCCCTCAGAATGGCGCGGCGTGCGGTCACGCCGGCCATGGCCACGCGGTATTCGGCCGACGCGTGCACGTCGCCGAGAGGGTTCTCGATCGCCTCTCCCGCTTCGTCGCACACCTCTCGCACGAGCTCTTCGCCGAACGACTCGCCCGAGAGGCGCTCCTCGAGTGCATGGAGGCGAAACGGGCTGGACGCGACACCGGTGAGCGCAACGCGCGCCCCAGCGATCGTGTCGCCGTCCATCTGCATGACTGCGGCAGCTCCAACCAGGGCGAAGCCCGAGGCCGCCTGCCTCAGCTTTTCGTAGGCACCGCCGCCGTTCGCTTTCCGGAAGCGGATCTCGCGGAGCATCTCGGAGGGCAGGAGCGCGGTCGTCCACAGGCCATGGAAGAAGTCGTCGACCGCGATCGTCCGGTCCCCCTCTTCGCTCCGAGCCACCAGGGCGCAGTCGAGGGCGAGCGCTGCGGCCGGAATGTCGGCGGCGGGGTCGGCGTGCGACAGACTGCCGCCGATCGTCCCGAGGTTCCGCACCTGGAGGTCCCCCACCGAGGCGGCGGCTTCCGCGAGACAGCGGCCGACGCCGGACCCGATGAGATCGGAGGCAACGAGATCGGCGTACGTCGTGAGAGCGCCGATCGCGATCTCTCCGTTCTCCTCGCGCACGTAACTCAGCTCCGAGATCTTGCGGAGGTCCACGACGAGATCCGGCCGGTCCAGCCGCAGCTTGAGGGTGGGGAGGAGGCTTTGTCCTCCGGCGAGGATTCTGACGTTCCCGCCGCCGGTGAGGAGGGCGAGCGCCTCGTCGAGCGACTCGGGAGCCGCGTAATCGAATTCAGCGGGCAGCATGGCGTCTCTCTCCTCCGGCACGAAGGGCGTTCATTCGGAAGCTCCCGAACCCATCGCCCGCCATATCTTCTCCGGCCGAGCCGGCATCTCCAGATCACGGACGCCGTACGGCGACAGGGCGTCCACGATGGCGTTGATGACGCAGGGTGTGGATCCGATCGTCCCCGCCTCCCCGATTCCCTTGGCGCCCAGCGGGTTGACCGGGGTCGGAGTGGTCATGCGGTGAAGCTCGTAGTTGGGCAGGTAGCTGGCCTTCGGAAGAGCGTAGTCCATCAAGCTGCCGGTCACGAGCTGACCGTTCCGATCGTACACGGCCTCCTCGAACAGGGCCTGGGCGATGCCCTGGGCGATTCCGCCGTGGAGCTGGCCATCGACGATCATCGGGTTGATGACGTTGCCGCAGTCGTCGACCCCGACGTACCTGCGGAGGGTCGGTTCACCGGTCTCCGGATCGATGTCCACGACGCAGAGGTGAGCGCCGAAGGGGAAGGTGAAGTTCGGTGGCTCGAAGAAATGCGTGGCCGCCAAGCCAGGCTCCACGCCCTCGGGCAGGTCGGTGGCCAGGTATGCCGCCCCGATCACGTCCTCCAGGGCCACGAACCTGTCGGGCGCTCCCTTGATTTCGAGCCGGTTGCCCTCGTACTCGATGTCCTCTTCGTGCGCCTCAAGCAGGTGGGCGGCGAATTTCTTGGCCTTGGCCCGGATGGAGTCCAGAGCCAGCGAGAGCGCCGCGCCACCGACCGCCAGGCCGCGTGAGCCGAAGGTTCCGATCCCTTCCGGAACGTAATCGGTGTCGCCGTGCGCGATCTCGACCGCGTCGACCGGAACCCCCAGGCGGTCGGCCACGATCTGAGCGAACGTCGTCTCCTGGCCCTGTCCGTGTGGGCTGATTCCCGTCTTCACGACCACCGCCCCGGTTCGCCGCACCTCGACCGTGCAGGCTTCCCAGCCGCCGGCCGGAAGCGCGGCGGATGGACCGATGCCGCAGATCTCAACGTAGGTGGAAAGGCCGATACCCATGACCTCCCCGCGCGCACGCCTCTCCTCCTGCTCTCGACGCAGTCCCGCGTAGTCGGTGACCTCGAGCAGCCGATCCAGTGCGGTCTCGTAGTCGCCGCTATCGTAAACCAGCTCCGTGGCGGTGGTTGCCGGGAAATCATCCGCCGCGATGAAGTTCCGGCGCCGCACCTCCGCCGGATCCAAATCCAGCTCCGCGGCGATGTGATCCATCACTCGCTCGATGAGGAAGGTGGCCTCCGGCCGGCCCGCACCCCTGTAGGCGTCCGTGGGCGTCTTGTTCGTGAAAACGCCGCTCAAGTGCACCTCCAGATTCGGAAGCCGATAACAGCCGGGGAGCATGAGCACGGTGAGGGTCGGAACCACAGGGGTCAGGAGCTGGTGGTAGGCTCCGAGATCCTGCAGCATTCGGACACGCATCCCGAGGAGGTGCCCTTCGCCGTCGACGCCCACCTCGACCTCGTTCAGCTGATCCCTTCCGTGGGTCGTGGCCAGAAAGCCCTCGGACCGGTCCGCGGTCCATTTCACCGGCCGACCGAGCGTCTTGGCGAGGTGCGCCGCTAGAAACTCCTCGGCGTACACGTTGAGCTTGCTTCCGAAGCCGCCGCCGACCTCCGGTGCGATGACTCGGACGCTGTGCTCGGGAAGGCCGAGTCCGATGGCGAGCTGGGTTCGAAGGAGATGCGGGATCTGCGTGGTGGACCAGAGCGTCATCTTTCCGAAGCCGCGGTCGAACTGAGCGATGACGGACCGTGGCTCGAGGGCGACCGGAATCTGCCGCTGGTTCATCAACCGCAACCGAAGAACGACATCGGCGTTCAAGAGAGCCGCGTCCACATCTCCCGCGAGGAACGGAAACTCGTAGGCGATGTTCGAGCCCTCCTCATCGTGCACCAGCGGCGAGCCGTCCTCCGTTGCCGCCTCGATGTCCACCACGGCCTCGAGACTCTCGTAACCGACGTGCACCCGCTCCGCCGCGTCGCGAGCCCGAGAGGGATCGACCGCGACCACGGCGGCGACCGCGTCGCCCACGTAGCGGACCTTGTCGATCGAGAGCGCCCGATGGGGAGGCTCCTTCAGATCCTCCAACTTGTGTGCGACCGGGAGCCCGGCCACCGAGCCCTCCAGATCTGCCCCGGTCGTGACGGCCACGACGCCATCCATCCCCTCGGCCTCGGAGACGTCGATCTCCGTGATCCGGGCGTGGGCGTGCGGGCTGCGGACGAGCACCATCGAGAGCATGCCCGGAAGCTTGATGTCGTCCGTGTAGGTCGAGCTTCCAGTGATGAGACGCGGATCCTCTTTCCGGCGGATTCTGGCGCCGATCTGCTTGGGGACGGTCGTGGCCATCATCGCCCCCTCATCTCGGCCGCGGCGCTCTGAACGGCGCGCACGATGTTCTGGTAGCCGGTGCAGCGGCAGAGATTACCCTCGAGACCATGGCGGATCTCATCCTCGCTCGGCTCCGCGTTGTCCTCGAGCAGCTGGTGGGCGGTCATGATCATCCCCGGCGTACAGAATCCGCACTGGAGTCCGTGCTCGTTCCAGAACGCCTCCTGGAGCGGATGCAGCTGTTCCGGCCCGGCTCCCTGCGCCAGTCCCTCGATGGTCGTCACCTCCCGCCCCTCCGCCTGAACGGCCAGGAGCGTGCAGGATTTCACCGCCCGCCCATCCACGAGGACGGTGCAGGCTCCGCACAGGCTGGTCTCGCAGCCGATGTGCGTGCCGGTAAGATCGAGGTGGTCGCGCAGAAGGTAAGCTAGCAGGAGGTGGGGATGTACCTCCACGGAATGCTCACGGCCGTTCACCGTGAGACGGATCGTTCGCTTCATGCGTTCCTCCGACTCGTGCGGCTATCCCTGAGCGGTCGCCTCGAGCTCCGGGGTGGCCGGAGCCGAGGTACGGCTCGGAGGGGTGGAGCAGCCAAGCTAGCGTGGGGGATTCCGCCCCTCAAGGCGGCGTGCGTGCCGAGCGACGGCCTATATGCAAACCCTCGCGCAGAACGACAAGTTTTGCACTTTCCAACACACACCTCCCCCGAACCCTCGAACCGTTAAACGTCGGCTGAACCCCGTTACATACCAATGCTTTAGGGCTTTGAATCCATGCTGGAACTGTTCACGGCGCTATGGAAAGACGAGACCGGTCAGGATCTCGCCGAGTACGCCTTGCTGCTCGCCTTCATCGCGATCGCGGTCGTGCTGACGCTGCCCCTCCTGGGGTCGGCGATCGACACGATCTTCGACAACATTCGCGGTGAGCTCGAGGCGGCTCCTGGCGGCAGCGGCGGTTCCTAGGCCGAGCCGGAGAGGCTGATGGCAGCAGGGGCCTAGCCTCGCGCTGCCCAAGCCAATGCGGGGAGCCGGGATCGGACTTGTGCCGGTTCCGGCTCTTTTCGCCTCGATCATGACCCTCATGGGAAGGCGCCCCAGATGATCGATGTGCTGTTGACGATTGGGTTGGTCGCCACATGTGCGATCGCGGTTTGGTCCGACCTCCGGACCGGGCGCATCCCGAACGTCTTGACGCTGAGCGGGCTGACGGCAGCGCTGCTTCTTCGCGCGGCTGGCGGACTCGATCTACTGGGCGGCGGGCTCGCCGGAGCAGCCGTCGCGCTGGGACTTTCTCTTCCGCTCTTTCTTCTCGGCGGCTTGGGGGGCGGCGATGTGAAGCTGCTCGTCGCCGTCGGCGCTTTTCTCGCTCCATCACGACTCTTCGTGGCGCTCGCCGTGATGGCCATCGTGGGCGGACTCATCGCCCTGGCGGCCGTTATCAGGAGGCGGGCGCTCGGCAGGACCCTCGCGAACGTGTGGCGGATCGTGAAGACGGCGATACTCGCGGCGCTCTTCCGCACCGTCCCGCGGAGCCCCCTGCCTAC
>JBDHIM010000237.1:0-3959 GCA_039587445.1 Gemmatimonadota bacterium | reverse complement strand
CCACGACGGGCGTAACGAGCTCGACGCCTCGATCATGGACGGCGCGACGCTCGAGGCCGGGGCCGTGGCGTCCGTCCACCACGTGAAGAACCCGATCACCCTCTCCCGGCGCGTGATGGATTCCTCTCCCCACGTCCTGATGGCGGGTGCGGGCGCTGAGGAGTTTGCGCTCGAGCAGGGGATCGAGCTCGTGCCCAGGTCCTACTTCTTCACCGAGTCCCGCTGGCGCTCGCTGCAGCGGGCGCTGGAGGCCGAGCAGAGCGCGGATGCACGAGGTAGTGCCGAGCCGGAGAGCGCCGGCGAGCTAGGCGCGACCGGTACGGAAGGCGCAGGCGAGTTGGGCACCGCCGGTACAGTGGGCGTCGTCGCCCTGGACATGAACGGAGATCTGGCAGCGGGGACCTCGACCGGCGGCCGGACCAACAAGCGCTACGGCCGCATCGGCGACTCGCCGATCGTCGGCGCGGGCACCTATGCTGACAACGACGCCTGCGCCGTCTCGGGGACCGGACATGGCGAGTTCTTCATCACGAATGCCGTTGCCTACGACATCTGCGCCCGGGTGCGGTACCTGGACGAGACGATCGGCGATGCTGCCGAGTACGTCGTCATGGGCGTGCTCGTCGAGCAGAGCGCCGACGGCGGCGTGATCGCGATGGACCCGAACGGCGACGTGGCGATGCCGTTCAACACCTCGGCGATGCTGCGAGGGTACCTGCGGGCGGGCGCCGAGCCGGAGGTGTCGATCTTCCGGGATTGATCTGCGTTCCTGGGCGGGGGCGCGCCTCACGCCCCCGCGATCAGCAGCACCCCCGCCAGGATCACCACCGCACCCGCCAGCCGCTCCCGGAGCCGCGGCTCGCCGAACAGGAGCGCTCCCAGAAGCACGGTCACGATCGCGCCGCTGCGTTTGATGGAGATCACGTAGGCGGCCAGGGTTCGGCGGATCGCCTCCATTTGCACCACGAACATCAGGGCGAACAGCAGTCCCTGGATGGCGAGCAGCCACCAGGTCCGCTTCGACAGCGCCTCCCGGAAGCCTTCTCCGCGCCGCATCACCAGCGGCGCGAACGCGAGGCCGATCAGGCCGGTCTGCAGCGTCCCGTAGAAGGCTGTCGATGAGGAGATCGTCGCGACCTTGTCTACGACAGCGCTGATCGACCAGATGAGCGCGACCGCCAACATTCGGCGTGCGCCCGGGTCGCGGAAGACGGCAGTAAATGGAGCCAGAAGGCCCGAGCGCCGCTCCGAGAAGTTGAGCAGGTAGACGCCGGCGACGACGAGCAGGATCCCTCCCACGCCGCGGGTGCCCGGAAGATCGCCCAGCAGCACCCACTCGATGGGCATGACGAAGACCGGCGTCAGCGCCAGGAGCGGGTAGGTAAGCCCCAGGTCGCTCTTCTGGATCGCCGACACGTAGAGGTAGAACGACACCAGGTTGATCGTGACGTTGGTGAGCAGCGCCGGCCAGAACCGCGGCCCGATCGACTCCGGGGCTCCCTGGAAGGCCAGGTAGACCGCGAGGACCGGAAAGGCGAAGGCGAAGATCGCCCAGCTGGCGGCGGGTCCGGAAACCCTGCGCGTGATCCATTTCGTCCACACGCCCTGGAGTCCGTAGAAGAGGGCCGTCGCGAGGGCGAGAGCGAGCCAGGTCAACGGGCGCGCGCCGTCGGGTCGGAGCGACAGGCAGGATTGGTGCGATGGGCGCGATAGGCGAGATCGGAGCGCGACGGGCGATCGCCGCGCGTGGAGAAGACAAAACGCTCAGGCGCTGGCATCGGATCGGGCCGAAGCCGCCCCTGGGCGTGTGATGTGCGCTGGCAGTCGCGTCAGCTGGCCGTTAGCTAGCCGTCGGCCTGACCCGAGCCGCCGTGCTCGTGCTCGCCACCCTTCTCGGGCTCGGGATGATGTCCGCCCGGCTCGGTCCCTTCGGCCTCACCCTCCACGGCGCCCTCGCCAGGCGGCATCTCCATGCCTTCGCCAGCGGCCGGCATCTCCATGTCGCTCATGCCCTCCATGGGCCGGGCGCTGTGATGGCCGCCGTGGCCGTGGCCCTCCATCCGGTCGGGTGCCGTGATCGTGTTGTTCAGATCCAGGACGTAGGCCGGGTCGTTGGGGTCGTGGGCGGGCCACTCGCCGTCGCCCATGATCGCGACGACGCCGCCGATCGCTCCCATGCCCATATCGGGCGCCGGTACGTCCAGCGGGTTCTCGTATTCCACGACGATCCGGTACTCGCGGTCCTTGTAGATCTTCTTCCCGAGCCGGAGGATGAACTTGGAGCTCGGAACGCCCACCATCCGGCCGGCCTCGTTGTACTCGGGCTCTGCCCGCCACAGCACTTCACCGGTCGTCGCGTCCGATCCCGAGAATCCGCGCATCCACGCCGGGACGGGCGATGTAGGAGCGCTCCGAATGCCCGGGCGGCACCTCGAAGTCCTTGACGCCATCGAAGCCCATCACGTCCAGATAGAACGGATAGACCGTCATCGGCTCGATCAGCCCCTCATCGGCCCGGCTATACAGGAGCTTGAAGTGCAGGTAGACGTCGCCGAAGTCCTCGCCCAGTGGGTTGCCGAACATGGTAGCGATCAGCATCCGGCCGCCCTCCTCGAGCGGAAAGCCGATCAGGCCCGGGATGCTCTCTCGCTGGTTCTCCCGCCCAGCAGCGAGAACGCGGCGGGAGATCGGCGTGAACAGCTCGCGGTTGTCCGGATCGATCAGGTTGACATGGTGAAGCAGGTCGGCCGGCAGGACCTCGCCGTCGCCGTTCCGGATCTCCCACTCGAAGCCGTGCATGTAGGCGTCGAACGGGAGCTTGGCCCACTGCATCGGCAGGCGGATGTGCGGGCCGTCCGCTGGAAGGTCGACGGGTCCGATCACGAACTCGAGCGCTTCGCCCGGATGGTCAATGAGCGTGAGGCTCTCGTCGCTGTCGACGGTCACTGCAGGGGCTTCCGGACCGCAGCCCGCCAGGCCGGCCGAGAGCGCCACGATCAGCACGCCGCCCAGCAGAGTCCGGCTTGGAGCACTTCTTGAGAATCGCATGGAATCAGGCTCGTTCATGAGTACGAAAGAGAACGTGGCACGAGAGAATGTAACAAGGGCTCGGGGCCGCCGTGGACGTCGGCTTGATGGACCGGCTCGCCGCCCCGTCAGGGAGGCGGTACGTCGAAGTATACGTAATTCTTGGCGATGAAGGCGCTCCACTCCTCGGGGACCTCATCGTCCGGGAAGATCGCCTCTACAGGACACTCCGGCACACAGGCGCCACAGTCGATGCACTCCTCGGGGTGGATGTAGAACATGTCCTCCCCCTCGTAGATACAGTCGACCGGACACACGTCGACGCACGACGCGTCCTTGGTGTCGATGCAGGGCTGCGCGATGATATAGGTCATGGGGCTCCGATTGCCTTCGTCGGTGTGACTTGCCGGCGAAGCTCCATCTTCCGCCGGCGCCGGTGAGAATATCGCGGATCCGGCACTTCTGCAACCGAGTTTAATAGTCGGCATTCTGGTGGCCGACTACCCCCCTCAGGGGTATGTTTGCACGTCGCATTCGGGCCGGTTCGCGAGGCGATGCATCCCTCGCGATGGCGGCCGCTTACAAAGACACCGGCGCCTCGTCTTCCCTCGAACCCGGCTGGACGACGGGGCTTCGCCGTCGAAGGAACGGATGAAACGTCTCACGGTTCTGACAGCCTCTCAGCGGGCCGCCAACGGCGGGCATCCGGGCCATCCGGGCCATCCTGGTGCCCTCGACGCCTCGAACGGGACCGAGCACTGGCCCGCGAGGAAGCCTGATTGGCTGAAGGTCCGGGCACCGGGTGGCTCGAACTACCGCCGCCTCAAGACCCTGATGCGAGGCGGGGAGCTGCACTCGGTGTGCGAGGAGGCCCACTGCCCGAACATCGGGGAGTGCTGGGAGGCCGGAACGGCCACCTTCCTCATCATGGG
>JBDHIM010000236.1:0-2420 GCA_039587445.1 Gemmatimonadota bacterium | reverse complement strand
CCTGCTGGCTCAGGGACTGAAAGGCCGTCCCGCCATCCTCGGACAGGGTGATCCCCTGGGGGCCGGAGCCAGGGAGGGAGATCGTGGCCAGCACCTGCCTGGATGATCGATCGACGATCCGAAGCTCGTCCCGCCTGAGGTCGGGGATGAGGACGAGGCGCGAATCCGGAGTCGGGAGGATGCGGTAAGGCCAGCCGAACCCGTCCAACGCCTCCTCCATGTCCCCGGTCTCCACGTCGATCACGCTCACCGTGCCGCGGTCGTTGCTGCCTACCCACACCTCGCTGCCGTCCGGCGTGACGCCGATCGCCTCCGGCTGAGTGGGAGCCTTGAACGTGCCCGTGTGCTTGCCCTCGGCGAGGGAGAGCTCGGACACGCTGTTGTCTCCGATGTTGCCCGTGTAGACCCTCTCTCCGCTCGCGACGAGAGCGAGCATGTGGGACCCGGCCGCTTCGGTGGGCACCGCGCGGACGATCGCGCCGTCTGCGAGGCGGACGACCACGACGCTTCGGGCGTCCTCGGACGTAACGGCCACCAGGATATCGCCGGGGAGGAAGGCGACGCCATGGGGCCGGCTGTAACGGCCGAGATCGATCGTCTTCTCCACGCGTAGACCGGGGACATCGATCACGGTCAGGCTGTTGCCGCCGGCCTGACCGCCGTAGTCGGTGACGACCGCCCGGCTGCCGTCCTTCGTGATCACTACCTCGTGCGGCCCGTTACCGGTGGGCAGCGTCGCGAGGGTCGTTCCCGACCCGACGTCGACGATCGTCGACGTACTGGCCCTCTTGTTGACCACGACCAAAGTGCCCGTGCTCTCGGCAGTTTGGCCGAGCGCCTCTTCAGCCGTGGTTAGCCCGAGGGCTACCGCGGCGATCGCAGCGTGTCGAAGAGTGTGCTGAAGTATGGTTCGAGCCTGGATCATCGATCCCGACCTCCGGCGGCTTGCTGATGGATCATGCTCGATCCGATGAATCTGCGTGCCGCGGGCCCCTCACGGGAGGGTCGGGCGTGGCCCGGAGCTTAGATCCTCCAGGCGGCGCCGGCCCCGACGAAGAAGTTCGGGCGAGGCCCTCCAAGGCCGATGCCCACGCGGGCATCGAGCTGGAAGCCGGGGCTGAGCAGATAGGTGATCCCGGCGTCGGCGTTGTTCTCGGCCTCGCGGTCATCGGGAAGCGGATAGATCCCGAACCACTCGGCGAAGGCGCCGAGCCTCTGCGTCAGCCCGAAGCCGAGGGCCACGCTACCCGAGAGCTCGTCGAAGCGCCCGTCATCGTCTTGCGGGTAGGCGTAGCCGACGTTCATTCCTGCCGTGAGCCAATCGGTGAGATCCCAGCCTGCTGCCAGAAGCGCCCCGGGCTGAATCCGATTCGCGCTCACATCCGAGCGCCCGGTCGGGAGGCTGGTTCCGGCCAGGATCCCCAGCTGCGGCAGGCCGGGCTTCGATGGCGGGGGCCGGAATACCTCCACCTTGAGCCCGACCGTCAGGTCCTCGATACCACGTACCGAGCGGTTCTGGCTTGCCGCGGCGTCTCCGGAATCCGGCTCGCTACGGAAAACGAGGGAGTTGATGCCCAACCGGAACTCCAGGCGGTCCACGGCGCCGAACCGCGCCAGCAGCTCGCCGACCGTGTGGCTCCGCTCGCCCTCGAGCCTCGAATACGTGTAGCCGCCCTCGAGCTGAACGCGGCCCGGTGCCACACTGACAGCGCTTTCCGTAAAGTCGGGCCGGTCCGTGACGAGGGCGTCCGCCCAGGGATCCGGCTCGGCCTGCCGTGCGGACTGGGCCTGCAGCGACCCGGCCGCCAGGCAGAAGAGGCAAGACTGGGAGAGCAGGGCCAGCGCCAGCGCCGCGGGTGGCGGTGTCGGCGCGCCAAATCGAACGGCCATCCTCTTCTTCGCTCGCGCTTCGTTCACCTCATCTTCACGTCTTTTCAAGCTCTTCCGGAACCTCCCGCCTGTGCACGGCTGCCGCCAACGCCGTAAATTGGCGCCGCTTGTGGTATCAAGCTGCCGGATCCATATTTTAGGGCTCTCTAAATATTTATTTAGCTCGCTCTAAATTTGCAACCCCGAGGGATGACGCGCGCAGTCTATTCTGCGCGCGCTCCCCGGCTGTCCCGTTGCGCGTGGCCCGATTAGATTCGGCGGCCGAAGTGGGGATAAGGACCTCTTGCTTTCTCGAAATGACATCTAGGACGACGAGTGTCTCTATGCAGGTAGCGATACAGGACTCCCCGGCCGAAGGGGATGCCTCGAGCGCACCGATTTCGACCGAACAACTCGATCGGGCGATCCATCTCGCTCGAGAGAACCTCCTGGGACTCCAGCTGGAGGACGGGCACTGGAGGGGTGAGCTCGAGGCGGACAGCGTGCTCGAGTCGGAGTACATCCTGCTGCTCCACTTCCTGGGAAGGACG
>JBDHIM010000235.1:0-2455 GCA_039587445.1 Gemmatimonadota bacterium | reverse complement strand
GGACTCGTTGATGGCGGCCTCGAGCTGCGTGTCGATTCCACGAGCCAGCTCGGAGGGGCTCTCGGGGACTTGGATGTCGGGATCCACGCCGTAGCCCTCGTTGAACCAGGTGCCATCGGGATGGTACATGCGAAACGTCGGCACCGTGACGACTCCGCCATCCACCATCGGCGGCGCGCCACTGATCCCGATCAGGCCGCCCCAGGTTCGCATCCCAACCAGCGGCCCGAGCCCCACCTGCTTGAAGTACTGCGGAAAGAGGTCGCCGCCCGATCCGCTCCAGCCGTTGATCAGCATGACCTTGGGGCCGTTGTGGGCGTTCGGCGGGCTCTGGAACTGCTGCCGGTCGCGGACCGCCCAGTAGCTGAGCGTCGTGCGGTTCAGGAGCTCGATGAACCGGTCGGGGATCTGGCCGCCCGAGTTGAACCGCTCATCGATGATCAGCGCCGGCTTGTTCCACTGCGCCGCGTACTGACGGTAGAGCTCGCTCTGTCCGCCCCTGCCCGTGTCCCGCACGTAGATGTAGCCCACGCGCCCATCCGTCTCGTCGTCCACGCGCTGCCGCTGGCTCTCGATCCAGGCCAGGTGACGGAGCCGCGTCTCGGAGTCCAACGTCTCGACGACAACCTGCCGGGCACCGGTCATCGTCGGCCGATCGTTCACGGTCAGGATCACGGTCTCGCCGGCCACTCCCTGGAAAGAGGCCCAGGGATCCTTGGAGGTGTCGACCGGGTTGCCGTTCACGGCCAGCACGTAGTCGCCCTCGCTCACGTCGACCCCGGGCACGGCAAGGGGCGAGCGCAACTCGGCGTCCCAGGCCGCTCCGCGGACGATCTCGTCGATTCGGTAGGCGCCCTGTCCCGTCGGGAGCCCGCGGCCTTCGACCTCGTTGCCGGCGCCGTCCACCAGCGTCCAGTTCACGCCGAGGAGGCCTACACCGCGACGTTCGCCTGCCTCCGTGTCTCCGCCGCCGCGGTAGGAGTGCGAGGCGTTCAGCTCGCCGATCAGCTCGCCGATCACGTAGTTCACGTCCCAGCGCGTCACGGCGTCGTCGATCAGTGCGCCGTATTGATCACGCATCGCGTCCCAGTCCACGCCGTGCATCCCGGGATCGTAGAAGAAGTCGCGCTGGAAGCGCCACGCGTCGTTGAACAGGAGCCTCCATTCCGCTCTCGGGTCGACCAACATCTCCATCTCGGCAAAGCGCAGCGGCTTATCCATCTTCTGATCCGCCGCCAGCTTCACGATCGCCGCCGACTCATCCTTCCACACGAGCAGCTTCTTCCCGTCGGCGGAGAGCACGAAACCGTCCGCGTCTCCAACGATCGTCTTCTCCTCTCGCTCCTTGAAGTCGTAGTAGAGGATCGGGCTGGGCGTATCCTCGATGGAGCCGGTGCGGGCCCCCCGGAAGTAGACGACCTTCCCCTTCGCGCCCTCCGGGATATCGTAGTTGCCCGCCTCGACGGGCAGGATCACGATCCGTTCCTCCAGGCCGTCGATCTCGATCTCGACCGGCTCGGGTCCGTTGGAGTTGTCGTCGTTACCGTTCTCGCCCTCGTCGTTACCGTTCTCGCCCTCGCCGTTGTCGGTACCGTTCTCCTCCTCATCGTCCCCTTTCTCCTCGTCGTTCCGCGGCGGGAGCGGGGAGGGCACATCGGAACGGAGGGCAGCGGCAACGATCTGTTGTGAGTTCGGATAGGTCCACGAGTTGTCGAAATCGCCGTACATCGGCTCGAAGTTGCGCGTGGTGGAGAAGTAGAGGTACTGCCCGTCCGGATCGAAGCTCGGGTGCCAATCCGTGTAGTAGCCGGAGGTGGCCTGATGCAGCTGGCCGTTGCCGGTGTCGTACAGATGGATCGCCAGGTTGCCGTTGGCGATGGCCCGGCTGTATGCCAACCAGCGGCTGTCCGGCGACCACCCGAAATCGTGATGGTCGAGGCCCCCGTGGCTGCGGGTCTCGCCCTTGTCGATCCGGGTGGTGGTGGCCGCGTCCATGTCGTGGATCCAGTACGTCTCCGTCTCGTCCACGAACGCCAGCTTCCGGCTGTCGGGCGACCAGTAGGGCGTGTAGCGGTAGCCGGCTCCCATGCTCGTGAGCACCCTCTCCTCACCCAGGCCGTCGGCCGGCCGAATCGTGAGCTCGTACTCCCCGCTCCGGTCGCTCCAGTAGGCGATCCACGTGCCGTCCGGCGACCAGGAAGGCGACCGCTCGGCCACCCCGGTGCTGCGCGTAAGATTCAAGACAGGGCCGTGCTCGGCCGGTACGCTGAAGAGCTCGCCCCTCGCCTCTATCACGGCGCGCTTGCCGGAGGGCGAGATCCAGCCCGCCTGGACGTTGCCTGCCACCTTCTCGACCCGGGGCTTCAGGCTGGCGAGGTCGGTGACCACGTTGACCTCGACCTCCCGAATAGCCTCGTTCTCCAGGCTCATCAGATAGAGCTTCCCGCCCGCCTCG
>JBDHIM010000234.1:0-2466 GCA_039587445.1 Gemmatimonadota bacterium | reverse complement strand
TTGATCAGCGCGCTTTACCCGAGCGCAATCGGCATTCTGGATATGGAGAGCGAACAAATCGTCTGGGCGCTCGCAGGCCCCTGGTATCGCCAGCACCAACCCACGGTGCTTGAGAACGGCCACATGCTCCTATTCGACAACCATGGAAGCCACGGCTTTTCGAAAGTCATCGAGTTCAACCCGTTCAACCTGGAGATCCTCTGGTCCTACCAAGGTGATGCTCAAAACGGATTCGCCTCTCCCGCGCTGGGCTCGGCTATCAGACTTCCCAACGGCAACACCTTGATCACCGAATCGACGGCGGGCAGGGCCTTCGAGGTGACGCCAGACAACAGGGTCGTCTGGGAGTTCATAAACCCAGAGCAGGCGGGCAAGGACGGCGAGTTGATCGCTGTCATCCCCGAGATGGTTCGGATCGATCCCGACTTCGATTTGACGTGGCTACCTCACGACGACACCGCGCTCCCCTGAGTTCCATCCTCAGGGAGACGGCGTCCGGGCCAGGCTCAGCCGCGGGAGATCTTCACCCCACCGTTCGTCGTCCTGGCACGGATCAGCTTGCCTCCGGAGCCCAACTCCGTCGTAAGCTTCTTGTCGAGCCGTCCCTGCACCGTAACCGGGAAGCCGATATCGAGACGCCCGTTGACGGTCCCGGTCTCGAGACGGGCTGAATAGCCTTCCGGGATCTGGAGGTCCACACCGCCGTTCGTCGTCTTGACGTCCAGGCCCTCGCCCTCCCATTCGTCGCCAGTGAGCTCGATGCTCAAGCCTCCGTTTGTCGTCGAGCCGCTAACGTACCCCGACACGTCGACCAGGCTGACGCCGCCGTTCACGGCCCGGAACTCAAGGTCTCCGGAGACGCCCTCGATGCCGATCCCGCCGTTCATCGTCTCGAGCGAGAGATCCGTCCGGGCCGGTACCGATACGCGGAAGCTCACGGCCCACCCCTCGTCCTTGCCACCCTTCGGGCCTTCGGCTCGGATCGTCCCACCGTCCGTCAGGATGGAGACCTCCTGGGCTATCTGTCGTGCGCGCACCGGCGTCTCGGCTCGCGCGTGTACCTTGGCCTCGACCTTCACGTCGTTACGATCCCATCCGGTCACGGCGACGCCGCCGTTCGGGCCCGCGTCGACCGTGACGCTGCCGGTGGCCGGCAGCGTTTGCTCCCGGACCTCGCAGTAGCGGTCCTCATCATCATCGTGGGATTCCTCACACCACTTCCCGGCATCCTGGGCCCGTGCGCCAGTGGCAAGAACCAGCAACGCTCCGGGCAGGAGCAGGGTGCGAAGTCGCAAAAGCTCCCGAGGCATCATCGTCCTCCTCTGAATCGGTATTAAATCGGTATGTCCGCGAAAGAAACACGGCTCCGTGGGGTCTGACGTCGCGCGCACCCGGATGGTTGCAGCCGACTGAGAGGTCGCGGCCGGCCCGACGCCGCTCAGGCCTCTTCCATCAGCTCCAGAAAGCGACCGGCCAGCGCCGGTCCCGCTCCCGCATCCTCGTGCTTGAAAAAGACGAAAGCCTCCCCCCAACCCTGCGCGCCGATCCTTTGAGCCCATGAGGCCAGCTCTCCGTCGTCGTACTCGGAGCGGCGGAGCCGCACGTACCCCCAGCTCGCCGTGGAGACCGTGTCGGGCGCCGCCTTCTCGTCGGTCTCGGCCGCGCACAGCGCCACGTCATGCTCACGGAGCGCCGCCAAGACCTCTTCGTCGAACCAGGAATCGTTCCGGAACTCCATCGCCGCCCGGAATCCCTTCGGGACCTGGGGGAGGAAGCCGGCGAGGAGCTGCATGTCCTTCTTCAGGTTCGGCGGGAGCTGAAAGAGGATGGCGCCCAGGTGATCGCCGAGAGCCGCCGCGATCGAGAAAAGGTAATCCGTCTCATCGGACACATCCTTCAATCGCTTGAAGTGCGTGATGCGACGGGACGCCTTGAGGACGAAGCGAAAGGAATCTCCCACCTGCTCGACCCACGATTCCAGGACTGAGGCGCGCGGCATCCGGTAGAAGGTGTTGTTGATCTCGACCGCGGGGAGTCGCCCGGAGTAGTAACGGAGCATCTCCTTGGCCGGCAGATCCTCGGGATAGAAGCTGCCCTTCCACTCCTTGTAGCTGAAGCCGCTCGTGCCCACGGAGAGGCGCACCGCGTCCCTTCCCATGTCAGCGGCGCTCGGCCAGCGCCAGGGCGAACCGGGCCGCACCATCGGTCTCCCAGCGGCGAACCCGGAGCCCGCCGGCTTCGAGGAGCCCCCGCGCGGACTCTGGGGTGTACTTGTGGCTCAACTCCGTGCGGATCGACTCTCCGGCCTCGAACTGGACCTCGAGATCCAGATCGGCGATGCGCACCGACTGGGCCGCTTCGGACACGAGGTGCATCTCGATCCGGGCGCGCTCGGAATCGTAGAAGGCCCTGTGCCGGAACGTCCTCTCGTCGAAGTCGGCGTGTAGCTCACGGTTGAGGGCGCTC
>JBDHIM010000068.1:0-11385 GCA_039587445.1 Gemmatimonadota bacterium | reverse complement strand
TCGCCCTCGCCATTCTCACGCTCGATGAATCCGTAGCCCTTCTCGTCGCTGAACCATTTTACGGTCCCAGTGTTCGCCATCGATGTACTCCCGATGTTGCTGGTGGTGTGTGTCGGGAGTACGGGTCTTGCCGCCACTACCGAACACGTGCATTTGCGGCCTTCGCCGCATCGATCTGTCAGGCCCTGCCGTTCGATCGGCCGTGAGCCTCATGCCGGCGTGCCCAAAAAAAAAGCGGGTTCCGAGGCGATGCTCGGTCCCACTTATTTGTCGAGCTTGCCGTACACGCTGACTAATCTACTCAACACCAAGGGTTTTCGTCAATGGGGGGCCGGCGACGGGGTGTGCGATCAGCTTCCGGCGCCCTCCGGAATGTGCAGGGTGACGAACTCCTGGAACTTCTCGAAGTTCGGCGGAGTGAACTGTCGTTGGATGGTGCCCTCCTCCCCCTGTAGCTCGACGACGACCTCGCTCGCGTCCGCGAGACGCCTGAGCGTCTCCGGGGTGACCCGGAACCAGTAGGCTTCCATGTAGACGCAGGCCGGCGGCTGACCGCCCATCGGCAGGTTGGTGTTGGTCCCACTCTCATCGGGACAGGAAGCCGCAGCCGACTGTGGAAGAGGCTCGTCCAGCGTGAGAGCGTCCCCGTCGATCCTCAGCACCAGACTCCGAGGCCGGACATAGGCGGGCCCGCTCGACTGCGCCGACAGCATATAAGTCGTGCCCCCCGCTTCCACGACCACCGCACCGTTCAGCTCCAGCCTGTGCTCGACCAGGCAGACCTGCTCGGTCACGGCGTTCCCGGACATCCGCGTGATCTGGCGGTCCAGCTCCGGGTCGTACTCCTGCTTGATCCCTGCGGAGCACGCCGAAAGGGCAAAAGCGGCGGCCAGGTGGATCGTGCGACCGAACCGGCGACCTCCTCGCATTGTCGGCACCCCTACTCAGCCGCTGTGTGGTGTGAGGCGCCGGGTCGCATGGGGAAGAGCAGGACGCCCCACGCGGCAAGAGCGCGGCCCGGCGATGCGAAAGGGCCTGCCGGCAGACTTCGCAGGGCAGGCCCTCCACCGCTTTCTTAGAAGGTTCGTCTCTAGGGACCGGCGTGCCTTCAAGCTGCGGATTCAAATCCACGCCAGCCAGCCGCATTCCTGCCGACCAGACGATAGTATTCTAACGTTTTCGTCTCCCGTTTGCCAGCTGGAACGACGTGCCGCTACCGCTCCTGGAAGAGGTCAAGGAAGGCTCCAAATGTCGCCAGTCATGCCCCCCGCTCTCGCTTGCACAGCCCTCCTGGCTCTGCCGTTCGTTCCGCTCCTCGCCCAGGACGTGGATCCGCGCGTCATGGCCATCGACCGGGCTTTGACAGCGGCCGAGTCGGAGGATCTGTGCGGCGTCGTTTTGCTCCGCAGCCAGGATCGCGTGCTGCTCCACTCGGCCTACGGTTTCGCGGACCGAGAGGAGAAGCGTCCGATGACGACGTCAACGGGCTTCGACATCGGTTCTCTCGTCAAGCCGATCACGGCGGTGGCGATCCTGAAGCTCGAAGAGGAGGGCGTTCTGAGCACGTCCGATACCCTGGGCGCCTTCTTCGGCGACGTGCCCGCCGACAAGAGCGGAATCACGCTGATGGAGATCCTCACCCACACGTCCGGGATGCGTGACATCTTCGGCGGAGACTACGACGTCGTCTCCCGGGAGTGGGTCTTCGAGAAGGCGATGAACGCCGCTCTAATCGGGCCGCCCGGGGAAGAGGAGCGCTACTCGAACTCCGGCTACAGCATCCTGGCGATGGTGATTGAGGACGTCACGGGCCGGCCCTACGAGGCGTACGTGCGCGAAGCGGTGCTGGAGCCCGCGGAGGCGGAAGGCATCGGCTACGTGATGGCCGGGTGGAAGAACAAGGATCTGGCCGTCGGCTACAGAGCGAGCGGAACGCGGTTCGGGACACCGCTGGACCATCCTTGGGCGGAGGACGGCCCCTCGTGGAACCTCCGGGGGAACGGGGGAATGCTCGCCACGGCCGAGCAGATGGCTCGCTGGTACGAGGCGCTCTTCGACGGGAGGATCCTCGGCCCCGAGGCCCTCGAGAGGTACTACTCCTTCGACGCGGGTGAATCGCGGTCCGCCGGCGGACGGGCGCTAGGCCACGCAGGTGGGAACGAGGTCTTCAACACTCTCCAGATCAGCTGGATCGACCACGACGTCCACCTGACCTTCTTCACCAGCTGTGCCGCCCGGACCGCCGAGGATACGTGGCGGGATTTCCGTGACGAGCTGATCAGTCTGGCCAGGGGCGAGCCGGCCACCGACTACAGCGAAGGCGCCAACTAGCCATGGAAATCACCTTTCTGGGCGCCGCCCGAACCGTCACGGGCTCGAAATTCCTTCTGAGCGATGGCGAGCAGCGAGTGCTGGTGGACTGCGGCCTCTTCCAGGGGCTCAAGCGGCTGAGGCAGAGGAACTGGCAGTCCCTTCCGGTGAAGCCATCGGAGATCGACGCGGTCGTCCTGACCCACGCTCACATAGACCATAGCGGCTATCTGCCGGCGCTGGTGCGGGACGGGTTCAGGGGACCCATCTACTGCACGCCCCCGAGCGAGGATCTGTTACCCATCCTCCTGACCGACAGCGGACGCCTGCAGGAGGAAGACGCGGCATACGCGAACCGGAAGGGATTTTCCAAACACAGGCCGGCTCTCCCGCTCTACACGGAGGATGACGCCAAGAGGGTGGCGAAACGGCTGGAGGCCGTCGGGTATCACACAGACGTTGACCTGGGGTCCTGGACGCTCAGCTTCGAGCCGGCCGGACACATCCTGGGCGCGGCCAGCCTGACGATCGCAAGGGACTCCACAAGATTTCTCTTCTCCGGAGACCTCGGCCGCGACGATGCTCCGCTGATCCCACCCCCGGAGATCCCGCCCTCTGCTGATTGGATCGTGATGGAGGGGACGTACGGGAGCCGTAATCATCCCGATGCCGATCTGGAAGAGAACCTGGGTGAGGTCGCTCGCCGCACCCTGGGGCGCGGAGGCGTGCTGATGGTTCCCGCCTTCGCCGTGGGCCGATCGCAAGCGATCCTGCACACCGTCTACCAGCTCATCGACGGCGGAGAGCTACCGGAGGTGCCGGTCTACCTCAACAGCCCGATGGCGATCGACGTCACCAAGCTGTACGTGCGCTACGAAGCCTACCATCGGCTCTCCATCGAGGAGTGCCGTCAGGCGTTCGGCCGGGTGCGTTTGGTGAGAAGCGTCGACGAGTCGAAGGCGCTGAACCGGCGGAGCGGCCCTTTCATAGTGGTGGCGGGCGCGGGCATGCTGAGCGGAGGCCGGATCCTCCATCACCTGCGGGCGTTCGGCGGTGACCGCCGAAACACCATCCTGTTGACCGGCTACCAGGCCCCGGGGACGCGCGGCGCCGCACTACTCCGTGGGGACGACAGTCTCAAAATCCACGGCCGACAGATCCCGATCCGGTGCGAAGTCGCGAAACTGGACGGGCTCTCGGCCCACGCCGACCGGCGCGGCCTGCTGGAATGGCTGGAAGCGATGGACGGACGGCCACGGGGCATCTGTCTCGTACACGGAGAAGAGCCGGCCCTCGAATCGCTCGCCGCCGTGGTCTCGAAATCCGGGATCGAGACCCGAATCCCCGACTACCGGGAGACGATCGAGCTGGTGGGATAAAGTACTCGTACCCGGCAGGATCGGCCCTCGGGTCCCTTACGCCTCCGCTCTCTCGCGGATCCAGCTCGCGACGGGCGGAAGGAACGCCAGGCCGAGCAGCGTCCAGCCGACGATTTGGGGCAGCCAGGCCGGCTGCCAGAGCAGCAGCAGCAAGCCGGCGATGCCGGACAGCCCGCTCCACCAGTAACGGACCATCCAGCCTCGCTCCGCCGCGAGCAACCGATCTCGAACGGTGGGCTTCTCATCGATACGAAGCGCGGTCTCGAGAACGACCGCCTCGAAGAAGTCCAGCGCCGTGGCGTCTCCGATCGAGATCCCGGACCGCTTCGCCAGAACCGCCGCGCCCCTGACGACGCTCTCCAGGACGTGCGCCGTGTCCCGCTCATCGAGCTCCCCGGACTCGATCCTCTCGGCAAGATCGACCGCGAGGCTGTCGACGGCGCTCTCGAGCGGCTCCGGCAATCCGGGGCGGATGTCCCGGAGGACGGCTCGGATTTCAGCGCTCTGATAGACGGCGAGGTGGTGGGTGAGAAACGCGCCGAAGCGCGTGCCCGAGATGTCGCGGGCGAAGCGCCCCACCGAGAGCTGCACGCGGCCGGAGCAGCGGGGGCAGCTCGCCAGATCCGTCGAGGTTGCGGAGAGCATTTGGGGTACGCGCCTCGGGGCTAGAAGCCCCGGGCCGTGATGTTCCCGTTCACCGTTTCGATGTCGATCTCGCCATCCCCATCGCCCAGGACGCCGGTAAACGACACAGGAGTGCTCTGAGCGTCGGAGAGTGAGAGGTTCGAGGTCGTGATGTCCCCGTTGGCCAATCTGGCCGAGAACGTGGCCGAGGTGCTCGCGGGGATATCCAAGTCGATGCTGCCGTTCACCGCGTTCATGTCGATCACTCCGCCCGGAGAGATCGTCACGGTCGCATCCAGGTTGCCGTTCGTCGAGGTCACGTCCGCGCTCCCGAAGTGATCCTGGAGCGTGATGTTGCCGTTCGTGGTAATCACCTCGACGTCGTCATCCATCGCATCGATCAGAACGTTGCCGTTCACGTTCCGGATGATGCCCTGGAGCCTCTCGGGTACGATGAGGTTGTACTCGACCTCGAAGGTCCTCCCCTGGGTGTCGCTCGGCTGCTCGGTGCGGATCACGATCGCGTCGCTCTCGATGCTGACCACGACCTGCAGCCGCTCGAGCTGCTCCTGCGCGTCGGCCTGCGAGCTCGATCGTACCCGCCTGAATCCTCCGACGATGAGTTCCTCCGTCCCGGACTCTGCGACCACGTCGATATTTCCGTTGATCCCTTCGAGACGAAACTCCGTTCTGCCCGTGGCATCGCGCTCGAAGAAGAATTCCGCCTGCGCTTGCTGGCCCCCGCTGAAGAGGTCGCCGCTGCAAGCGGATAGTCCCAGCGCGGCCAGGAGAGCGTACCGCCGTGAGGTGCGTAGCATCGTAAGGCCTTCTCTCTCAGAGGGGCTCTGAAGAAGTGTTCTCAACCGGTTGATCGGGTGGCGAGGCCGGTCTTCCGCAGCGTCCGGTACCCAACCTTTTGACCTACACGCGGAGGTATCGGCTGGATCCCCTGATCGACCCCCCGGGGCAGATAGCTCCCGCCGGGTTCCGAGGCGGGCTGTCGGAGCAGACTACCGGACCTTGAGGAACCAGTTGCTGTGCGACTTGTAGCGGGTGACGGTGCCGTCGTCCGCTACCTCGAAGACGAACTCCTGCCCCAGCGCGTCCTCGTCGTCCTTGCGGACCAGGCGGAAAGTGTGTTCGCCGGTCTTTTTCAGCTTGAAGAGGCCGTCCTTCGGGTCGTGCCGGCGGGACGTCAACGGTCGGAGACCGACTCGCGAGCGTCGCTGAGCACCTCGTCGAAGCGGGCCTCGAGGGCTGGATTGACGCCTCGGCAACCTTCCACCACCCGCTCGGCCCAGTCGAAGTACTCCTGCTTCCGCTCCGGTGTCCAGTTCTTGGGCGGACGGTGCGCGATGTCGAGCAGGTTGCTGCTCTTGTCCGCCACCTTCAGCTGCTTGGCGCGGTTCGACCGCTGCGGCGCGTGCTCGATCTGGAGCCGCTTCCGCTCCAGCTTCGGGAGCGTCTTGTCATCTGTGACCTCCTCGACGACTCTACGCACCTCCGGCCCGAACCGGACCTCCAATTCGTCCAGCGTCGTCTCGGTATCCTCGACCGTGTCGTGGAGGATCGCGGCCTGAAGCAGAATCGGATCCGATACGCCGCCGACCTCGGCCAGGAGTCTCGTGACGGCGATCGGGTGGTTGATGTACGGGGACGCTTCTCTGCCCTTCCGTCGCTGGTCCCGGTGTCTCTCTGCGGCAAACTGCAGGGCGGCAAGTAAGCCTGGAAGCGGGCCGACTTCTTGTTCCGCTTCGAACCGGGCGACCTCGACCGATCCGGCGGCGTAGCCGTAATCCGGGCTCCAGATCCGGCCTTCCAGAAGCTCGACCGGATCCGTCGCCGCATCCAGCCCCGTCACGGCAGTCGCTTCCCGAGACAGGGCGACCGCGGAGACAGCAGCGTCGAGGGCGTCATCGGAGGAGGCCGCCAGGTGCCGGTGGCGCACGCTCAGCTCCGGAAACCTGGCGTCGATGTACTCCGCTCGTGCCTTGGGACTCGATTTCACTACCGCGCCCGTGAGCAGGCGTGGATAGATCTCCACCACGGCCGGCGGCTCGGCCCGCTCGAAGGGCCAGACGCGGTATCCTGCCTGACTCAGCCGCTGCAGTATCGGCATCCCGCGAAGCGATCCCGTGCCCACGGCTCCTGCCCCGCCGATTTGGAACGGACTCTTCGGACGGATGCCGCCGACGGGCCGCACGGCTGCATCCGTGCGCCGGAAGTGTGACGGTAGCTCCGGCTTGGCACCGCCCGGGCGACCCCAGAACGGAGGCGCGCAGTGTTCGAGCCAGGCCTCGGCCTCTCGGTCGGCAAGCTGCCAGAGCTCTCTCGCCGTCGTCAATTCGTGATCACGAAGGAACCAGGCCGGAAGCGAGAAGGCGAAATCCAGGCCGACTAGCAGCCGCGGATCCCGCTCCAGCTCGTCCAGAAGGTGTTCGGCGACCTCGCCCCGGTTCCGGCCGTTCTCGAGTCGGACGAGCTCGCCGTTCCGAGCCTCCGCCAGCCAGATCTTGCGCCGAGCGCCGCTCTTCGCGCCCGACCAGTCGATCGCCAGAACGCGAGGTGCATCTTCCAATGACGGTTGGGTGTTCAGCTGCTCCTCCGGGACACGGCCGCAACCGGAACCAAGCCACCCTCCGGACCGGAGGGGACGATCAAGCTAAGGGAAAGGCGCGAAACGCCGACAGGGGCTGGGTGCGTGAAGTCCTCCGGCGAAGGTCAGGGCCCGGCGCCGATCTCACCTCGCGGCTCGATGGCCCGTCGGCCGACCACCCACGATGCCGCCAGATAGGCGGCCGGGAACAGCAGGGAGATCAGCACCCACCCACGTCCGCGCACCGCACCGCCCAGGATCGCCGCCAGCAGCAACACCCAGACGGCTGCCATCGCCAGAAGTGGCACGAGCCGGCGTTCCGCCGCGGCGAGGTTGAGATAGCGGGACGGGAGCAGCGTGAGGGCGGCAAGACCCACGATCACCGTCATCGAGAGCAAAGGTGGCGGCCGGAGAAAGAAGAGATAGAAGGCCACCACATTCCAATACGAGGGAAATCCGAGGAAGAACCCATCCTTCGTCTTGGCGTTCCGCCTCGAAAAACCGAAAGCGCTTGCCAGCAAAGGGAAAAGCAGTATACACGCCAATCGACCAGGCAAGAGGTCGGCTTGCCAGATGAGGAGCAGGGGAACCGACGTATAGGTGTGGAAGTCAATGATGTCGTCCAGGCGCCGGCCGTCGAAGGCCGGAAGCGCTTCCGCCACCCGGACGCGCCGGGCCAGCCATCCGTCCGTCGCATCGACGAGCGTCGCCAGCAGGAGCAAGCCGAAGGCAGCCCTGAAGCTCCCCTCGGTTCCGTTTACGACGAGCACGGTCGCGACGGCGGCGAGCAGCAGCCCGAGGGCCGTGTAGAGATGGACCGTCCAGGCCAGGGCCCGCCGCATCGAGTAGGATTCCGTCATTATCTACCTACTGAAGCGAGCGGGACCGCCTTACGTCAAGCGGACCTCGGCCAGCGTAGGGCCTCGAGGGGGGCGCGGCGCGGAAGCCTGGCCACCGTGGTACCGGCATCGCCGATGCCGACGCCGTTTCCTCCCCGCCGCTTGGCCGCCCGAAGGCCCGCGTCGGCCAGCTCTATGAGCTGGCTGAAGTGGGTCATGGACGCCTCCCGCGTGGCGACGCCGCAGCTCACCGTAACCGTCGAGCCGTTCTGCCCGAACTGATCCAGCACGTCGAGAGTGACGCGCTTGGCGAAGGTAGCCGCACGACGCCCTCTCGTTCTGGGCAGGAAAGCGACGAGCTCATCGCCGCCGAAGCGGCAGACCACGTTTCTCCTTCCCCCGTGCAGCTCGAGCACCTTCCCTACAACGTAGAGGACAAAGTCACCGTTAAGTCGACCGTGGCGGCGGTTGTACCACTCGAAACCATCGATGTCGACCTTGACGACCGAGCATCTCCCCTTCCACCGGCCCTTCGTGAACTCCGCCGCGAGAGAGATCTCGAGGGCGCGCCGGTCTGGAAGTCCGGTGACCTCATCGTACATGGCTCCCTCCTCCGTTCGTGCCGCCGCGCACGCCTGCCGCTCCGCCGGGCGCCGCCGGACGAGGTGATCAGAGGCGAAGGAAGGGGCTCGAACCGCGCCGGAAGCTCACCGCCGTCGCAATCCACTGATCAAGCCTCAAAGGGCGCTTGACGGAACAGCAGCGGGCACACGGGGCGCGGAAGCAGGCAGGACGGGACAGGTACGTAGAGTTAAACCCTAACCAAGGTTGGCGTCTTTTGGAAGGGCGGAGGCCGGTGCGGCAGGACGAGACGCCTCTCGCCACGGCGGTCGTTGGAACGGCCGCCTGGCCGGCTAACCGTCCTGCAGCTCCGCCAGGCGCTCGGGCGTGTCGGCTAGCCGGGGGACCTCGGCGAGGGCACCGCCCAACTGGGTCACCAGAGTCTCGTAGGCCGCGGCCGCTTCGGCCGCTTCACCGAGCAACTCGTGCGCCCGGCCCTTCTCGTAGAGTACGCGGAGGGCGGTGATCGGCCTGTGCCGGCCCTCCCATTCGATCCGGCCCTCCTGGTTCTTCACCATTCCGAGGGCGCGCTCACCGTTCTCGAGATCGAGGTGGGCCCACACCTCCTCCCACATGACGAAGAGGTCGGGCGGGACTCCGACTTCCTCCTTGAGTCTGTCCAGGGTCCCAACCAGGGCGGCTGGCTCGCCGCTGTAGTAGCGGACGACCGCGGGCAGCAACTCTGGCTCGTACCGGCCCACGCCCAACTCGCGGAACGACTCGGCCTCTTCCAGCACGCGCAGGACGTCGCCCACCAGCCTGCCCAGCTCCTCGATCATCCCCCGTTCTCCGTATGTCATCATCGCCACCCGAAGTGCGGTGGTGTTATACGGGTCGATCCCATACAGGACGCTGGCCGTCTGACCCGCCTCTCCGTAGCGGCCCGTGAATAGCGTCAACCAGGCAACGCTCGTCAGGCCTTCGATCCGAAGCTCGGGGCGCCCGCTGGCGACCCCGACTTCCTCGGCCCCCTGGTAGCTGCCGAGAGCCTCATCGAAGGCGCCCTCGAAGGCGTAGGTGTCACCGATCAGCACACGCAGCCGCGCCGACACATCGGGACTCAAACCAGGCAGGTAGGACTCGAGCTCGGCGCGCGCGTCGGCCGCTCTTTCCTCGCGGAAATAGGACCTGGTCAGGTGATCGAGGGCGTAGATGAAGGTCGGCTCGATCTCCAGGGCTTCCCGGTACTGCGCCCGGGCCTTCTCGTACTCGCCAGCCCGCTCGAGGATCTCGCCCCGCGAGTCCCGGGGGTTGGGCTCGTCCGGCTCGAGCGCCGAATAGCGGGCGATCACCGAATCGGCCGCCGCGAAGTCCTTCTTGTCGGCCAGGAGGTAGGCCAGCTTGTTATAGGCGGCAGCGTAGTATGGGTCGAGGCGAATCGCCTCTTCGATGATCCGCTGCTGCTCGTCACCCTCCGCGGCCTCCCACAGCCAGAGGTGGCCCTCTCTGTCGTCCGGATACTTGTCCAGCAACGCCTGAAACTTCGCTCGCGCCGTGTCGACTTGGTTATGCACGAACAGTTCGATGATCCCATCGATGAGCAGGCGGTCGCGCTCAGAAGCCGCACCGAGGTTCTGCCTGGCGAGCTGCAGCTCCCGGATCCCCCGCGAGTTGTTGCCCTCTTCGAGCTCCCGGCCGCCCAGCCTCAGGTGGGCGAGGGCAAAGCCGGGATCGATCTGAATGGCTCGCTCGTAGTGGGCCTTAGCCTCGGCCGTCCGGAACCGGCGTTCCGCCTCCAGGCCCTCCTGATAGGCGTGGTACGCCTCGATGTCCTGTGTGGTGATCTCTGCCACCGGCGCGAGCTCCGCCGCCAGCAGCCCTTCGGGGCGCCCTCGAGTCTCCCGAGCGCTGGCCAGGATCTGGCCGGACAGCTCCGCCGACACCTGATCCACCACGCTAAACGCATCCGAGCCCCGGGCCCGCGCCGCCGCCGCCACCTCGCCGTTCTGGAGGTTGATGAGGCTGGCGTTCAGGGTGATGTCGTCTCGGTGGCCCAACACCGTCCCCCGCACCATGTAGCGGGCGCCCGCCTTCCGGGAGAGGCGCATCGCCAGGTCGTTGGGGATCGTCTCCGCCCCCTCCCTGCCCTCCTGGCGGAGCAGGTCGTAGAGACGCTGGCCGCTCACAACCCGGAGCTCGTCGAGCTGGGCCAAGCCGGTGGTCAGGAGCTCGGCGAGCCCCTGCCCGAGCCACTCCATCTCGGGATCGGTGATCTGGTTGTCGAACGGGATCACGGCTACTGAGGCATCGCCCAGGTCGACCGCGATCTCGTCGGCTGGAAACTCGCTCTCCGGGGGGGCCGTGCCGATCTGGTAGGCGCCCGTCAGCCCGATCACGGCGAGGACCGACAGGAGCGCGGTCTCCGTTCGAGTCGGCCGCTGCGGTCCACGCTCGCCATGGTACCAGGCGATGACGACAGCCGCGGGGAATCCGACCACGAGGAGGTAGACCACGACGTCCAGGAGCCTCCGGGAATAGCCGTAGTTCTCGACCACGAACTGGGACGCCTCGGTCAGCACCCAGGCCGCACCTGCATAGACGACGATGATCTGAATTACGCGCCGGCGGCGAATCTCCTCGAACAATCGTGTGGCGTAGCTCATGGCAGGAATCTATCGCTCCGAAAGCCGGAAGGCCGAATCCATGTTACATACTACGTGGACGGAGCCTTCCAGGATTCCACGTTCCCAAAGAGAAACGCCCCGGTGGCTGGGAACCACCGAGGCGTTCTCTCGAGGTCGCGGGCGCTCTGGCACCCCAGACTCGGCTTACCGCTTCGATACGCCTCCTAGTTCCCGTCCCCACCCGCCGTTTCGGGCGCCGAGTACGCTCCGCCGGCCGTCCGATCCTCGTACGGCGGCTGAGCCACGACCGGAGGCGGGCTCACCTCGAGGAGGCGAAGGGACTCGTTGATGGCGGCCTCGAGCTGCGTGTCGATTCCACGAGCCAGCTCGGAGGGGCTCTCGGGGACTTGGATGTCGGGATCCACGCCGTAGCCCTCGTTGAACCAGGTGCC
>JBDHIM010000233.1:0-2496 GCA_039587445.1 Gemmatimonadota bacterium | reverse complement strand
GGCGTCCAGTGCTGGACGCCCTCGCCGGCAGCGGTCTCACCGATGCGGCCGTCGTGGTGACGCGCTACTTCGGCGGAACGAAGCTGGGCACGGGGCCGCTCGCTCGGGCCTACGCCACCGCGGCGGCGCAGGCACTGGCTTCGGCGGGACGGCGAAGATTGGTGCGTGGGGTCAAGCTCCGCCTCCGCTTCGGCTACGACGACACGGGCGCCGTCATGCGTGCGCTCGACGCCGCGAATGCGGTGCGGTTGAAGGAGACCTTCTCCGAGTCTACCGAGCTTGAGATAGGGGTGCCGCGTACCGCCGCGACGGGCCTGAGGTCTGTTCTAAGCGACTCGACGGCGGGTAGGATCAGGATCGCCGGAGCCGACGAATCGATTCTCCTGCCGGGCTGATGCGGCGGACCCGGCAGCCCGCAGATCCTGAAGCATGGGCACGACCCGCACTTGACCTTCCAAGATCGGTCCGTCAGATTCGCCATCGGTGTTGTGGAAGCCCGTTGTTCGGTGCGGCGCTTGAGGTTGCATTCATCGCGCGTCACTGAACACGCCGAACTTCGACGCATAGGATGGACGCGAGAGAAGCGAAGATGAGCTCGTCTCCGAAGGCCGATGTGTTGGGCCGCTTGGCCCTGCGGAACCCGCGCTATGCGGAGGCGGCGTATCTTTTCGTTCTCGAGGCGCTCCATCACCGCCTTCTGCAGCTCGAGCGTCCGCGGCACCTTACGGGCGCCGAGCTGGCGGAGTCGGTTCGGGACCTCGCGTTGGGGCGATTCGGGCCCCTTGCACGCACCGTGCTCCAGCACTGGGGAATCCACTCCACATCGGACATGGGCAACGTCGTGTTCCTGCTCGTGGAGTCGGGGGTACTCATCAAAGAGCCGACGGATACTCCGGAGGACTTCGAGGATCTCTTCAGCTTCGAGGAGGCCTTCGAAACCAGCTATCCGTGGGGAGGGTGAGCAGCGTAAGCCGTCCGTAAGCCGCTCGGCGAGAAGGAGCGGTGCCAAGCCGGCCGCCAACCACTGGGAGGGGTGATCGCGTGGAGAATTCGGCGCAATTTCCCGACTGTATGAAATGCGGAGAAGGCGTTCTGATCCCGCTGTCCGACTACGGCAGGGACGGAGCGCCCATTCGGTACAAAGCATGGGTATGCTCCAACCCGGAGTGCGGCTACAACATCCGCATCGACAACGGCGAGATCAGCTTCGGCCGCGCTCTGACCCAGTCCTTCAAGTAGCGCCGCAAAGCCGGGCCGTCGGCGGAGGCCGACGGCCCGAGAGCGCGCTGCGCTCGCCCGCCTCCGTTCCCGAGGCGGGCGCGTTATCTTTCTCGATCAAACCACCCCTTCGTCGGGACGATCCGCGAAACCGGCCGATACGTCATGACAGATAGACCCGCCTCTGCTCCGTCGCTGCCCTTCGGCGCCGAGCTCGTCTGGCTTCCGACGGCTGACGAGATGGCGGAGCTGGATCGCAGCGCCACGGAGTCGGGAGCGACCACGGAGCGAGCCCTCATCGAATCGGCTGGCCGTGAGATCGCGCATGCCGTGCAGCGCGACTTCCCGAGCGGCCGTGTTCTCGTGCTGGCAGGCAGCGGGCACAACGGTGCGGACGCTCTCGTGGCGGCTCGCACTCTGGCGGCCTGGGGGCGCGAGGTTTGTGCGGTGCGCTGCGCCTCCCATCCGCCGGAGCCGAACGTTCTGGCCGGTTGGTCGCTCGAGCTGGAGGGGCCCGAAGGGCTGGACGCGCTGCTGACCGGCGAGACGGTGGTGTTGGACGGCCTGCTGGGAACCGGCGTTACGGGAGCTCCGCGAGAGCCGATCGCGGGCATGATCCGCTCGGCGAACGACTCCGGCCTGCCGATCGTGGCAGTGGACGGACCGAGCGGGGCGGACTTCACGACCGGGGCCGTGGCCGGTGATTGCATCAAGGCGCGGACCACGGTGTGCCTCGGGTGGCCGAACATCGGTCTCATGCGCTATCCGGCGCGCGTCTATTGCGGCGACCTGGTGGCCGTGGAGATCGGTTTCCCTCCGCCGGAGAAGCCGATGAGCTTCCGCGCCATCACCGATGGATGGGTCTCGCGCCTCCTTGTGCCCCGCCCGGCCAACGCTCACAAGGGTCATGCCGGTTACCTGACGATCATCGCCGGGCAGCGCGGCATGGCCGGTGCCTCCGTGCTCGCCGCTCGCGGCGCCGTGCGCGGCGGAGCCGGCATCGTTCGGGTCGTGGGCGACCCGGCCAATCGCGACATCGTTCAAAAGGCCGCGCCGGAGACGATCTTCGTGGAATGGGACGATGAATCGGCCGTGCGGGAGGCGGTGACGTGGGCTCACGCCCTGGCTGTGGGTCCGGGATTGGGGGGCGGGCGACGCGATCTTGTACAGGCGGCCCTGGAGGAGGCGGCCCGGGAGGAGAAGCCGGCGGTCGTGGACGCCGACGGGTTGAACGCCTGGGCCGGAGCCGCCGAGGAGCTGGCCGATCGACTCCCGCGG
>JBDHIM010000232.1:0-2496 GCA_039587445.1 Gemmatimonadota bacterium | reverse complement strand
TCGGATCGGAGATATGAGCGAACAGATACCTATCGTAGAGGCATTCCGCGTGATGACGGCGAACAAGTCGTTGTCAGAGGAGGAGTTGCACGATCTCATCCGTGACGGAATCCACGCCGCGCTCGCCCGCCGCTTCGATGGGCCGGTCGATGCAGAGATCGAGGTGCAGTCCGATGGCGACATTAGAATCGTCGTCCTGAAAGAGGTCGTCGAGGTCGTCGAGGATCCCGCGCGCGAGATCCGGCTCGAGGAGGCACGATGGGACGATCCCGACTTCCAGGTCGGTGATCTGATGGAGATCCCGGTGGACTTCCGGGAGTTCGGTCGTGGGGCGGTGATGGCTGCCAAGCAGCGCATCATCCAGAGAGTTCGTGAGGGTGAGCGAGACAAGATTCGCGAGGAGTTCAACGACAGGGTCGGCGAACTGGTCTCCGGCGAGGTCCAGTCGATCCAGCGTGGCACGCTGGTCGTCCTTCTCAACCGGGCGCGCGAGGCCGAGGCGATCATCCCGTGGAGAGAACAGAACCCACGCGAGCGCTTCCGTCAGGGCGAGTCGATTCGCGCCGTGCTCAAGAAGCTGGAGGAGACCCCGCGAGGCCCGCGGCTGATCCTCTCGCGCGCGGACCCGCTCTTCGTCGCCGCGCTGTTCGCGCTCGAGGTACCCGAGATCTACCAGGGGCTCATCGACATCAAGGAGATCGTCCGTGAGGCAGGCGGCCGCACCAAGGTCGCGGTCTCTTCTCGAGACGAGTCCGTGGATCCGGTCGGTGCCTGCGTTGGAGTCAAGGGCTCTCGGGTCCAGGCGGTCGTTTCCGAACTGGGCGGAGAGCGCATCGATATCGTGCCCTGGCACCCCGACCCGGAGATCTTCGCTCGGCGTGCCCTGGCGCCGGCTCGCGTCGCGAAGGTGATCTCGGACGCGTCGCGCAGGGTGATCACGGCGATCGTGGACGAAGACCAACTCTCGCTCGCGATCGGACGCAACGGCCAGAACGTCCGTCTCGCCTCGCAGCTGATCGGCTGGCAGCTCGATCTCTACTCCAGCCGCGATTGGATGGAGCGAGGTGCGGAGTCGGTCCTGTTCGGTGCCGACGACGAGTATGAGGTGGCGGATTTCCCCCTCTCCGAGCTGGATGGGATCAGTCCCGCCACGCTCGCCGCTCTGGAGGCGACCGGGACCAGCTCGTTCTTCGATGTGCTGGACAAGGACAGGCAGGATTTCCTCCAGGTGCCGGGCATCGGTGAGGAAGAAGCGGACTCCCTCATGGGGCTCATTGACGAGCTCACGGTCGTCGAGGAGAGCGAGGCTCAGGCGCCGGCTGAAGGGGCCGAGGAGGCTGAAGGAGCCGAAGAAGCTGCTGTGGCCGAGGAGCTCGTGGAGCCGGCCGATGGCTCGCTCGAGGATGGGGCCGAAGCGCCCGCGCCCGAAGCCGAGATCGAGCCGGAGGGCGAGATCGAGCTGGAGCCGGCCGAGGAGGACTCAGCCGAGGATGAATCGACCGAAGAGGAGCTCGTGGCGGAGGAGCGCAGTTCGTGAGGACCGGCTCAGGGCTCGAGGCTTCGGCGCTGCGCGCGGTGGGTGTCGCGCGGAGGGCTGGACGTGTTGAGATCGGCACCCGAGCCGTGCGTCAGGCCGGCCGGGAGGGCCGCCTGGCGGCGATCCTCGTGGCCCGGGACGCCAGCGACAACGCCCGCGAGCGCTTCGAGCGCGTTCGGCTGAACACGGGCGCCGAGCTCGTGGTGTGCGGCGACCGGAGCGCTTTGGGCCGGGCGGTGGGCCGCGGGCCCGTCGCCGCGCTCGGTATCACGGCGCCGGGTTTGGCCGGGCTGGTGCTCGAGGCGCTGCAACAGGGCCGTGAGGGAGCAATGCTGGACCCTGTCTCAATCTTGGAGGCGTGAGTTTGTCGACGTTCCGCGTTTACGAAGTCGCTGAGGAGCTGGGCGTAGAGTCCTCTCAGTTGATTGGCATCCTGCGCGAGATGGAAGTGCCGGTGCGCAGCCATATGTCGGTCGTGGATGAGGGGCAGATCGCTCGCCTGCACGCGAGGCTCGAGCGAGAGAGACGCACCGGTTCGGCCGCTCCCGCCTCGCGTTCGGAAGTCTCTTCGCGACGTCGACGACGCCGTCGGGTGAAGCCCGAGCCGATCGAGCTCCTTGTCGATGATACGGTTCCGGCGGAAGAGGAGATCGAAGAAGGCTCCACCTGGATGGAGGCGGAAGAGGAGATCGAGGGCGAGGTCTCCGTGGTGTCGATGGAGGAGTCGGTCGCCGAGGACGAGGCGGTCGAAGTGGAGGTGCTCGAGGAGGACGAGGCCGAGTTCGAGCTCGAGATCGTGCCGGAGGCGGAGGCGGAGCTGCCCGAGGTGCGGTTGGAGATCGACGCGGAGCCGGCGGCCGAGGTGGAGCTCGCGGAGCCGCAGGAGATGGAGATCGAGGAAGCGGTCGCCGAGGAGATCCTGGAGCCGGCCGCCGAAGCGACTCAGGAACCGGCCGACG
>JBDHIM010000067.1:0-11531 GCA_039587445.1 Gemmatimonadota bacterium | reverse complement strand
GGCCAGATCCACGGCTCGCCGCTGGACACCTTCGAGCAGCCAGCCGGCGATGCCGCCGAACAGACCCTCGTATACTCGCCGAGCCTCGCCTCCCCTGAAGGCCCAACGCCAGTACCCCGAGCCTACCACCAGAGCCCAGCGGGCGCCGCCTCCTCTCCCGGCTGCGGCCAGAGGCCGCGCCTCGCCACGTCGGTCCCGGCGACTCATCAGCGACGCCCACTCCCAGGAACCGCCCAGCAGGAACACATCGCGAATCGGGGGCAGCTCCGCCAGCTGAAGGCCGCTCAACAGCACGCTCGTGGGCGCAGATGCCGCCGGCTGCTCCGGATACCACTCCCCGTCCAGTCGGGTATCGGGCGTCGCGGCTATGCCGGGCACCTCTCCCGGCCCGGTCGAAAGCACCAGCTTCCGCGGATGCCTCTGTAACGCCGCAGTGAGCCAGGTCGGCAGATCCCCGGGGCTCCCCTGGACTGCCAGCAGTCGCGCGGCCAGCACGGCCCTGCGCACGGCTGCCGCGTCGACCTGGATCGGCTCCGTGCCGAGCCGCAGATAGCGTTCCGGGCCGACCCGAACGTACGCGTCTGCGCCGCCTGAGGTCACCCGCTCGAGAAGCGGCAACAGGAAGGATGGCTCCCAATCGGGCGTCTCCGAGATCAACACCGCATCCGCCGCCTCGCTCGCCACCTCGACGAGCAGCGAAAGTCGATCGGCGGCGCCGTACGGATCGGCGCCCTCCGCGAGCGACAGCTCGTACCCGCGCCATTCAGAGGCGACCCCGGGGGACACGGCGGCAGCCGGCCAGCGGATCTCTCCACGGCTCGAGCGCCCGACGTCCGGGACACCCACGCCGACCTCGAGCTCGACATCGGGACCGCGAAGGAGGACGCGCACGCTGTCGGTCTCCGAGGCGTCCGCACCGCCGGGAACGTCCTCACCGTCCGGGACCGGGCCTCGCGCCCCCCCGGTGACGATCTCGAACGAGAGCCGAACCGTATCACCGGCGTTCACCCGCTCGGGGGCAACCGCGTCATGGAACCCGACTCGCCGAGCCGACGAGGCCACCCGCTGCTCTCTCACCCCCAGGCCCATCCCTTCGGCGAGCTCGAGAGCGGCGGCCGGGTCGTCCCAACCGCCATCGCTCACGACCACGACGCTGTCGAAGCCGGCGAGTCCCGCCGCTTCGATCGCCGGCGTCAGGAGACTCCGGGCCGCGCTCGGCGTCGGCAGAGCGTCGTCCTGCATGAAGGCGGGTCGATCCCCGAACGCCAGAATCCGCCCGGATGGAAGCCCGGCGAGGATGGCGCGTGCGCTGTCGAAGCGGGAGGAACCGCCCGGCCGAGTCGGCAGGCCCATACTTGCCGACACATCGAGGAGGACAAGGGCGCCGCGCGTCTCGAACGCCGGAGGCCGCAGGGCGGGAAGCCACAGGCCGGCCAGCAGGAAGAAGGTCGCGAGACCTCGGAGGAGGCCCGGCCCCGACCGGCCCCGCACCGGCTCCTCCCGGTAGCCGTAGGCCCAGACCGTGAGCGCGGACGCGGCGATCGCGGCCAGCGTGATCCACAGCCAGTTCGGCATCCCGCTTCAGTCCACCCTATGCATGATGTCGTGAGATGAAGCGCCGAGGTGTGCGACGCCAGGGTGTAACGGGTTTACGGTTCTGGCAGGTCGCTGAAGAACCCCGCAGGCGCCCGCGGCGGGGTGCGCGGCTACTCGCCTCGTTCTGTCGAGCGAGCCTCGGAGCGGGAGTCGGCCAGTCGCGCCAGCGTCGGCATGTCGACGCCCTCCAGAACGGCCAGAAGCCGGTCCCGCTCGACGTCGAACGCGGGCCGCAAGCCGGGGTCCACCGGCTCCGCCGGCGGTAGCTTCAGGCCCGTCGGGTTGCGATGCCTGCCGCGCTGCAGGAACTCGTAGTGGAGATGGGAGGCGTTGGACAATCCCGTGGATCCGACTCGGCCGATGATCTCGCCCTGCGCGACCCGCTGGCCGGGCCGCACCCCGATCCGGCTGAGGTGGGCGTAGCGGGTGGAGAACCCGTTCGCGTGACGGATCTCGATCGCCTGTCCGTACCCACCCCACCAGCTGGCTCTCGTGACCGTGCCGTCGCCGGTCGCTCGAACCGGCGTGCCGGTGGGAGCCCCGTAGTCCGTTCCCAGGTGCGCCCGGTACCGCTTGAGGATCGGGTGGAAGCGCCGGTTGCTGAATCCGCTCGTCACGCGACGGAAATCGAGAGGCGCCAGAAGGAACGCCCGACGCACCGATTCGCCTTTTTCATCGTAGTAGTTGGGCTCGCCATCGGGAGGATGGAAGCGGACGGCCGCGAGAACCAGGTCACGGTTCCTGAACTCCGCCGCGAGCACGCGAACGGCCCGCACCGAGCCATCAGGCCGCACTTCACGCTCAACGAGCATCCGGTAGGCGTCGCCCGGGTGTACGTCCCGATAGAAGTCGATCCGCCACTGGTAGACCTCGGACAGCGCCCAGATGAGCTGGCGAACGTCTGAAGACACCAGACCTGTCGTGTCGCCACCGAGCCGCGCGTCGTACATGTTGGCCTGGATCAGGCCCGCCAGCCTCACGGTGTCGTTCACGACCGGTACGGAGTCGAGCCTACCGATCCACTCGCCCATCGACGCGTCGAGCACGAGCCGCGAGTCCGGATCCGGCTTCAGATGCACCCGGTTCGGGGCACTCGCCAGCAGCGGCTCTCCCGACTCGGTGGGACCCTGAGCGAGAGGTGCGACAAGCTGAATGATCGTCCCGGGACGCAAGGACCTGGGGTTCTTGTAGCGGCGCAGGAGGTTGAACACCTCGACCGCCTCGGGTCCGGCAAACCCGTTGTCGCCGAACAGCTCGCCGAGCGTCTGCCCCACCCGCAGGGTGTCCGTGAGCGTGACCTCGGGCGGGCCCGACGGCACGAACACGGTGCGGGTCGCCGGAGGCGGGGGATCGGCTCGATACGAGCGGACTCCGAGCCAGGCCGCGCCGACCAGGACGGCGACGGCCGCCGTCCCGACAGATACGACCGCTAGCTTCCTAACAGGCAACTTTTTGTCGTGTCAAAGGCCCAATCCAAACCAACGCGAAAACGCCGTTTCTGTAGATTCCCGACGGCTCTCCATGGTGGTGCGGCGGCGACCACCGGACGAGCCCGCCAGGCCGGAATTTGCAAGCCTCGCGCCGCGGAAGCTCAGTCCATCTGCCTCCGGATGAACGTCGGGATCTCGAGATCATCGAGCCCGTCTCCGGCCAGCAGGATGGGATCCACCCGGATCTCGCCCTCGCTCCCAAGCTCGAACTCGCCGCCGAAATCGGCTGCCAGTCCGGTGGCCACTTCTGCGCGCTCCGGCCCGCTGACGAGCGCCGGTCCGTTGAGGCGGAACGGGATGACGTCGTCAGTCCGCTCGAAGCAAAGCTCCTCCGGAACCTCGCCGAAGCCCGTGGCGATGACGGTCACTCTCAGGACCTCATCCAGCGCCGGATCGTGCACGGCGCCGAAGATGAGCTCGACGTCGTCACCGGCGGCTTCCTGGACGATCGAGTTGATCGTCGTCACCTCATCGATCGCGAGGTCCGTGCCGCCCGTGATGTTCACCAGGACGCCTGTGGCGCCGTTGATGGATACATCCTCGAGCAGCGGCGAGCAAATCGCCTGCTGGGCCGCCTCTACCGCGCGGTTCTCGCCGGACGACTGGCCCGTCCCCATGAGGGCCGCCCCTCGATTGCCCATCACGGTCCGCACGTCGGCGAAATCCACGTTCACCTCGCCGGTCACGCTGATGAGGTCGGAGATCCCCTGCGTGGCGTGAAGCAGCACTTCGTCCGCCTTCTTGAGCGCGTCACGAAAGCTGGTCCCTTCGACGCAGATGGAGAGCAGGCGCTCGTTCGGCACGACGATCATGGTGTCGACCGCCGCGCGCAGCTCCTGCAAACCGACCTCGGCGTGCCGCATCCGCCTCTTGCCCTCGAACCGGAACGGCCTGGTCACGATCGCCACGCACAGGGAGCCCTGCTCGCGGGCCATCTGACCGATCACCGGCGCGGCTCCGGTGCCGGTGCCGCCTCCCATGCCCGCGGTGATGAAGACCAGATCGGCATGCTCGAGCGCCTGACGGACTTCGTCCTGGTTCTCGGCGATCGCCTGGCGGCCGATTTCCGGCCGGGCGCCCGCTCCGAGCCCGCGCGTGAGCTGCTTTCCGATCTGGATCTTCATGTGGGACTGCGAGTTGCGTAGGGCCTGCGCATCGGTGTTGACCGACACGAACTCGACGCCGTCGAGGTCCTCGTCGATCATGCGGTTGACGGCGTTGCCTCCCGCGCCGCCGATCCCGATGACTTTCATGCGCGCATTTCGCGCTACGCTGTCCTCGAACTCAAAGATCATCTGCGCCTCCGCGTTGGATGGTTGGGTTTTCCGCCGCTTCTTCTAGAAGAAGTCCTTCAGCCATGCGTTCGTCTTCTTGACCACGCGCCGCAGCGGGCCTCGGCCGTTGCGCCGGGTCCGCTGGCCGCCGTAGGCGGCGAGCCCGACGGACGTCGCGAACTTCGGCCGTCTCACCGCGTCGGCCAGACCGCTCATCCCGACTCCCGGTTCGCCCATTCTGACGGGCAGATTGAAGACGGTTTGAGCCAGCTCGAGCGCTCCCGGCATCGATACGCCCGTGCCCGTGAGGACGAGGCCGGTACCGAGGATCTCCAGGAGGCCCTGCTCGTCGAGATCCTCGTAGATGAGCCCGAAGATCTCGTCCATGCGCTGTTCGATGATGTGGGCGAGCAGCTCCGCCGATACGCGACGCTTGGCGCCGGGCATCGGGCCGGAGACCTCGATCTTGTCATCGGGCTGGGCCAGCTTCGTCAACGCCACCCCGTATCGCTCCTTGACGCGCTCCGCCTCGTCGGGCGGCACTCCCAACCCTTTGACGATGTCGCCCGACACGCTGCGCGCTCCGTAGGGAACGGTGAAGAGGCGCATGATCCTGTCGCCCTCGAAGACCGCGACCTCGGTGGAGGCGCCCCCGATCTCGATCAGCGCGACGCCACCCTTCCGCTCCCGCTCCTCGAGAACTGCCCAGGCCGTCGCGATGGGACGCAGGACGATCTCGCGTACCCGGTAGCCGGCCCTGTCCACGGCCTTTCGGAGGTCGCGGCAGGCCGTGCTCGCGGCGGTGACGATGCAGATCTCCGTCTCCAGCCGGGTCCCCGCCATCCCGACCGGATCCTGAATGCCGGGACGGTGGTCCACGGAGTAGCCCTGCGGGATCGCGTGGAGCAGCTCCCGCTCCGTGGAAATGGGCACGGCACGGCCGACCTCCTGGACGCGACGGACATCGCCCGCCACCACCTCGGCGCCCGAGATCGCCACGATCCCGGTCGAGTAGGTGAGGTCCACGTGTCGGCCCGAGAGTCCGACAAACACGCTGTCGACCTCGCGTCCGGCCATCAGCTCCGCTTCCCTGAGGCAGGTGTGAACCGCCTCTCGCGTCGCCTCCAGATTGGTAACGGTGTCGTTGCGCATCCCCTCGGTCGCCGACAGGCCGACGCCGAGCACGCGGGCCGCGGGCGGCTCGTTCTCGTGCTTCGCCGTCTCGCTGAGGACGACGGCGCAGGTGTGCGTCGACGTGATATCCAGTCCGGTGACAAATCGTTCGCCTGTGATCACCCTCTTTTCCTCGTGCGCAGGATCACCTGTCCATCGAACCGGGCATCGGCTACCGACGCCGCTGAATCGGAGGCATGGCTCAGCGCCAACTCCACTCGACGCAGTCCCCTCACGGCGTCGGCGGCCAACAGGAGCACCCGCCCGGTTCGACCCGATTCGATCAGCTCTATCTCCAGCGACTCGGCATCCAGCGGCCCCAACTCCGAGATCTGGCCGAAAAAGGCGTCGTCGTACTCCTTGAGGGCCGCCAGCGCGCGCAGCGCGCCGCGACCCCAATCGTCCCTCACCTCCCCGTCCTCCACTTCAACCCCTCCGGTGAGAACCGGCAGGTTCAGACCCCAAACCGACGGGTCCAGAGGCAGCTTTCGACCCTCCTCGTCCACCGGCACGAGCGTCTGCTCCATCACGAGCGCCAGAGGCTGCGCCTCGGTCACCCGAATCTCGATGCCTCGCATCCCGACACGGCGCACCCTGGCCTCGCGAACCAGCGCATGAGACCGGACCCGCGCCTCCCAGACCGACCCGTCGTCCCAGACCGACGCCTCGGGCGCGATCGCCGCCAGCTGGAGCACATCGTCGTGCTGCACGAAGACGTTGCCGGCGACTTCGACTCGCTCGACCCGAAAGACCGGCAGCGTTCCGAGCACGGGCGGAGCCCAGAAGGGCGCCCCCAACCCGAGTGCGCCGGCCGTGCCGACAACGATCATCCTCCGGCGTCCTCTTCTCGTCATTCGTTCTCTACATCGCCGAGGCTGCGGGCCGCAGAAGCAGCATCCCCGCGGAGACCGGTCCGCAGATCATGCAGGCGCTCCTACGGCGCGCAGCTCATCCCTTGTGAAGCCCCACAGTCGGATCTCGGGCTCCAAATCGACGCCCAACTCATCGAGTGAGCGTCGTCTCGTTTCGATCATGAGGCCCAGGATGTCCTCTGCCTTGGCCTCTCCCATGTTCGCGATGAAGTTCGCGTGTTTCTCGGTGACCACCGCATCCCCACGGCGGACGCCGCGCATGCCGACGCGGTCCACGACCTCCCAGGCCGACCCGAAGGGCGGGCCCGGGTTCTTCCACGTCGAGCCGCAGGACGGGAGGTCGTAGACCTGGGTCGCGACCTTCCGGCGGCGACGCTCCAGGTGAGCCTGCCGAATGGCCTCCCCGTCCCCTGGGGGCGCGGAGAACGCACCTCCCATAAACACCCACTCTTCGGACACCTCGACCCCCCGATAGCGGGGCTTCGCCTCGTCGGGCGTGAGGCGGACGGTCTCTCCGGCGGGCGTCATCGCATCCACCCACAGCGCGCGATCCCAGATGCCCGTGTCCGTGGAGCCCGCGTTCATCCGCAGGGCTCCGCCAATCGTTCCCGGGACGGCCTCGAGAAACGGGTAGCCGCTCCGCGCCCCGCGGCGCGCTTCGTTGACCAGAGCCGGTATCTGCGTGGCCGCGCCCGCCTCGAGCTCCGTCTCGGTGACGGTCAGCCGATCGAACTCGCCCTCGAGGATGAGCACCGGTTCCGAGACGCCGGCGTCCGAGACCAGGGTGTTGGCTCCACCGCCGAGGACGCGGAAGGGTCCGCCGGCCAGGTCCGCCAGGAGGCCGTGGAGACTAGCCGGCGAGTCGGGCCTGCCGAGTCGCGGAGCGGGTCCGCCTACGCGCAGCCGCGTCAGGGGTGCGAGCGGCACCTCAGCCTCCCACCGCATCGGCTCTCTCGTCTGCCGCCCGGCGCGCCAGCGCGGTCACATCTCCGGCGCCCATGAAGACGACGGCGGCCGGCCGTCGCGCGCTCCGGGCCGCCTCCAGTGCCTCGGCATCTGTCGCCAGCCACACGTCGTCCGCAGCCTGCGCGATCAGGCTCGCGTCGACGCCCGGGATCGGCTCCTCCCGAGCCGGATAGATTGGGAGCACGAGCGCTTCATCGGCAGCCGCCAACGCCGCGGCGAACTCACCGGCGAACATCTGCGTGCGACTGTAGAGATGGGGCTGGAACACGGCGATCAGACGGCGGTTCGGGTAGGCGCTTCTCACCGCCGCGAGCGAGGCCTCGACCTCGGTCGGGTGATGGGCGTAATCGTCCAGAACCGCGATGCCTTCTTCGTCCGAGAGGAGCTGGAGTCTGCGGTCGACGCCGTGGAATCCGCCGAAGGCCTGCGACAGGGCATCGGAGGCTAGCAGTTCCGCCTCGTGTGGAGGGGGGACCCCGGGCAGGCTGGCGCCGACGCCTGGAGGCCCCGACAGGTTGAGGGCTATCGCGAGCGCGGCGGCGGCGTTTTGCGCGTTGTGGAGGCCGGGCAACTCCAAACCGAACTGCATCTCGCCGCCGGGCGCGAACAGCCGGCAGAGCTGACTGCTCCCCTCCGTCATCAGCACCTCGACTCGATAGTCGGCATGCTCGGCGAACCCGTAGCCGAGCCCCCCGAACATCTGGCCGATCCGGCTGGCGCCCGGGTCATCCACGCAGTACAGAACCCCATCCCGCTCCTCGGCGCGCCCGGCGAGCGTCTTGAACGCGAGGTCTAGGCTCTCGACGTTTCCATACGTGTCGAGGTGCTCGGCCTCCACCGAGCTGATCAACACGAGCGAAGGATTCAGGTCGAGGAAGGAGCGGTCGTATTCGTCGGCTTCCACCACGGCCACCTCACCCGTCCCGTCGCGGGCGTATCCCCGCCAGGGAGCCACTCGACCTCCGACGGCCACGATCGGATCCAGACCAGCAGCCGTGCATGCTAAGCCGGCGAGCGCGGTGATGGAGGTTTTCCCGTGCGTCCCCGCCACCGCCGCCAGTCGTCGCTCGTTGAGGAGCGCGGCCAGCGCCCGCGAGCGCTTCATCGTCGGCACGCCCAGGCCTGCGGCCGCCAAGAGCTCCGGGTGCTCGGCCGGCACTGCCGAGGTGTGGATCACGAGGTCGGCCTCCTCCACGTGCGCCGGGTCGTGCCCGGAGACGAGCCGGGCGCCGCGATCGTTCAGCTCGGCGAGATCGTCGACGCGGGAGCGGTCGCAGCCGCTGATGCGGTAGCCGGCAGCGTCCAGCAAGAGGCCGAGCCCACGCATGCCCGCACCGGCGATGCCTATCAGGTGGATGCGAGCGCCGGCGGCGGGAAGGTCCCAGGGTCCGGGTTGCCGAGCGGTCATCGCTCCCCTTCCGCCACCGAACGCCCCGTGGAATCCGTCGCCGCCGGACGCGATAGCGCCGCGGCCGCCAGATCCAGGAGCTTGAACGCGATCCGTTCCGCCGCGTCGGGCGCGCCGCGTTCCAGCGCTGCCCGTGCCATCCGGGCTTGTCGCGCCTCGTCCGTCAGGAGGCCGCATGCCACGTCCCACAGCTCGCCCGGTTTCAGCTCCGACTCCAGGCGCATCACCGCCGCGCCGGCCGCCTCCACCGCCCTGGCGTTGGTCGACTGGTGGGCCCCCGCTCCCGGAAACGGCACGAGCACGGCCGGCACGCCCGCCGCCTGCAGCTCCGCCAGAAACATCGCCCCGGCTCGCGAGATCGCGAGGGACACGCGGTCCAGCTGAGCCCCCAGATCCGGGATGAACGGCTCCACCTGGATTCGGTCGGCGAACGGAAGACGAGCCACCGTCTCGGCCACGTGATTCCTGTGCGCCGGCCCCGTCGCCCAGACCAGGTGGACATCCTCCGGCCAGCTCGACGCGGCGGTCAGATCCTCCAGCAGCTGCCGGTTCAGACCCAGCGCTCCCTGGCTGCCTCCCGTCACCAGCACCACGCGGCCCTGCGGCCAGTCGTAGGGCGCCCCGACCGGCTCGATCGCCACCGGGTTCCCGTACGCGAACACCCGGGTGCTCGCCCCCACCTTCAGGCGCTCCTCCGCCTCCGGGTATCCCAGGTGCACCTGATCCACCCGGGGGGCCAGCAGACGGGTCACGAGTCCCGGTTCGGCGTTCTGCTCCTGGAGCGCCGTTCTCGCTCCACGACGAATCGCCCACAGGAGCGCCGGCCCCGACGCGTATCCGCCCGTCCCCACCACCAGGTGCGGATCCCACTCCGAGAAGGCCCGGGAAAGCCCTCGAAGAACCACCGGCGTCGACGTGAGAAGTCGCCAGTTCCGCCACGGCCGGCTGCGGTGAAGAGGCTGCATCGGCAGGAGTTGGTACTCGTAGCCGCTCTCCGGAAGGACCCTCGCCTCGATGCCCCGGCTCGCGCCGATGAAGGAGAGCCGAACCGCCGGGTCCAGCCGACGCAGCGCACGCGCCAGGTTCAGGGCTGGATAGAGATGGCCACCTGTTCCACCGCCCGCGAGGAGAATCCGGAAGCCGGCCACGGCTCAGCATCTCCGCTGCTTCGCGATGTTGACGAGGATGCCGGTGACTCCCAGCGCGAGGACGAGCCCGGTACCGCCGGCGCTGATGAATGGGAGGTTCACTCCGGTGGTCGGGAGAACCCCGAGGGTGACGCCGATGTGGGCGAAGGCACCCACGGCCACCATCGAAGTGAGCCCTACGGCCAGCAGCCGGCCGAACAGATCCGGCGCGGAGCCGGCGATGCGCATCCCGATGATCGCCCAGGTGAGGAAGAGGCAGATCAGGAACACCGATCCGATGAGACCCCACTCCTCGGCGATGATGGAGAAGATGAAGTCGTTCTGAGGCTCGGGCAGGTAGAGGAGCTTCTGCCGGCTCTCCCCGAACCCGACGCCGAAGGGCCCACCCGATCCGATGGCGATCAGCGACTGGTTCAGCTGGTAGCCGATATCGTCGGCGCCCATGCCCGGCTTCATGAACGCCATCATTCGGTTCATGCGGTAGCCCGTGTTCGCGACCTGGTCCCAAAGCACGGGCAGGCCCAGCATGGCCAGGAAGAGGAAGTGTCCGAGGCGTCCGCCGGCCGCGAAGAGCACGATGAAGGCGAGCGCGCCGACGAGCATGGCGCCCGAGAGATGGGGCTCGAGCAGGATGAGGAGGCAGACGGGCCCGATCACGAGTAGAAACGGCACCAGGCCGTAGCGCAGGCTGCGTAGACGTTCCTGTTTCTTGACCGCCAGCGCCGCCGTCCAGATGACGATGGCGATCTTGGCGAGCTCGGACGGCTGGACCGTCACCCCGAGCATGAGCCACCGCCGGGCGCCGTTGATCCTCGGCGCGATCGCTTCGGTGCCGGGCAGGATGATGATGATGAGAAGCGCGGCCGTGGCCGCGAGCAGCGGCCAGGCGAGGTACCGGTACACTCGATAGTCGACGAAGCTGGCCGCCAGGAGAGCCGCGATGCCTACGAGGGCCCGTGCCGCCTGCTGGACCAGGTAGTAGCTGTCCGGCAGGCCCTCCGACTGGGCGGTGAACGAGCTGGCGCTGTAGACGCTCAGCAGCCCGAAGCCGACCAGGAGCAGCGTGATCGCGATGAGGCCCGACGCCAGATAGGCACCGTTCTCCTCTCCGGCCAGATCCAACGTCGCGAGCGCCCCGACCTTCCGACCCTCCGGGGAGCGGAGGGCTACCCAGCGGGAGCCGAGGACAGCGGCGAGGCGGCTCATTCCGCTCCCCCTTCTCGCTCGAGCGCCTCGACGGCCCTTCGATACGCCCGTCCCCGCTCCTTGTAGTTGAGGAACATGTCGAAGCTGGAGCAGGCCGGGGAAAAGAGAACCACGTCGCCGGGCCCGGTCAGCGCGCTCGCGGCGCGCACCGCCGATTCGAGACTTCCCTCCACGTGGACGGCCGGGACGGAGCCCTCGAGGTCCGCCATTACCTGCGGAGCGGCCTCCCCGAAGGTCACCACACCGGCGGAGTGCTCCAGCCAAGGAATCAGAGGCAGGAAGGGCTCGCCCTTGTGGCGACCTCCAAGGATCAGAACGATCGGACGCTCGAAGGCCTGAACCGCGACCAGCGTGGCCGCGACGTTCGTCGCCTTGGAGTCGTTGACCCAGAGCACATC
>JBDHIM010000231.1:0-2792 GCA_039587445.1 Gemmatimonadota bacterium | reverse complement strand
CCGTTCACGAGCTCCGAGAGGGTCTTTCGGGCCACTCCGAGAGCCTTCGCGGCCGCCGTAATCGAAAGGCCGAGTGGCTCAAGACAGTTGGCCCTCACATGCTCACCGGGATGGGGTGGGTCGAACATCGGCATCGTTGTCTCTCCCTCAGTGATAGTCGATCAGGTCAACGTCGTAGACGTCTCCGGCATCGAGACGGAACACCACGCGCCAATTTCCCGTGACGTCGATCGCCCAGAACCCCTTGAGATCACCCTTCAGACGATGCAAGCGATAGCCGATGAGGCGGAGGCGTGCCACCATCGTCGCAGGAAGCCTCCTTGCGTCGCCCTTTTCGTAATAGCGTTTCAAGCCCTTGTGACGAAGGCTCTTGATCATGAGGTTAGTGTACCCCGTCACGTTACACGGGGCAAGCAAGGAGTGTTCCGACCGCGATCGCGTGGTCTATACCTTATAATCCTACCCTGATCGCGCGCAGACCTCGCCCACGAGGCCTCCCAATGAAAGCAGCCGTCCGCCACGAATACGGACAGCCCGAGGTTCTGAGAGTCGAGGAGGTCTCAAAGCCCTCTCCTCGGCACGACGAGGTGTTGATCCGAGTCTGTGCGGCGTCCGTGAACCTGGGCGACTGGGAGATCCTGACGGGCGAGCCGCTCTACATCACTGTGCTCGGTCGGATCTTCGGCCCGAAGCCGCGTCGCGACGTCATCTCGGCGGCGCGAAAGAGCGGGCTCTTCAAACCGAAGTACAGGATACTGGGCACCGACATTGCCGGGCGGGTCGAAGCGGTGGGCCAAAGTGTGACGCAGTTCCAGCCGGGCGATGAGGTCTTCGGGGACTGCAGCATCGGTGGGTTCGGTGCCTTTGCCGAGTATGTGTGTGTTCGCGAAAAGGCGGCGCTGGTGCCGAAGCCGCCCAGCATGACATTTGAACAAGCGGCAGCCATTCCGCAGGCGGCATTCATCGCGCTGCAAGGGCTTCGCGACAAAGGACAGGTTCAGCCGGGGCAGAAGGTCCTGATCAATGGCGCGGGGGGAGGCGCGGGTACTTTTGCGATGCAGATTGCCAAGTCGTACGGAGCCGAGGTGACGGGCGTGGACGGCCCGAGCAAGTTGGCGATGCTGCGTTCGATCGGTGCCGACCACGTCATCGATTACACCCGAGAGGACTTCACCCAGAACGGGCAGCGGTACGACGTGATTCTCGATCTGGCGGCATACCGTACGGTCCTCGAGAGCCGACGTTCGTTGACTCCCTCCGGCATCTATCTAATGGCCGGAGGGTCCGGGACGGCAATGTGGCAGTCTGCGTTTCTGGGGCCGTTGATTTCGAGAACCGGGAACGGAAGAGTGGCCTTCCTGTTGGCGAAATCGACCAGAGAGGACCTAGCTGTCATGACAGAGCTGTTCGAGGCTGGTCAAGTCGTGCCCGTCATCGATGGCATTTACCCGCTTAGTGAGGCTGGCGAAGCGCTCCGCCGTCTCGGCGAGAAACGGTCCGAGGGAAAAGTCATCATCACGCCGTGATCTCCGTTCGCGGGTAGGCCGGCGGTGTCCGAGACGAGGGTCTCGCCCTGGGCGGTCTACGTCCTCGGACCGTCGGCGCAGTAATCCGTACGAGCCGGCCTACTTCTCTTGCTTCTTGGGCTTCTTGGGCTTCTTGGTGGGCTTTGGCTTGAGCGACGTCACGTAGTCGTAGCTCATGGCCAGATAGGGCGCGAGCGTCTTCGTATCCTCGAGCAAGTCGTCGGGCACGGTGGCGTACTCCGGCATGTTGTACCCATACGACTCGAGAATCGTGGTGTCGAATTCGGTCAGGAAGGCTTCGCGCTCGGCCTTGGGGAGCCGGATCCCCAGTTTCGCTTCGGTCGAGAAGACCGTGAACATGTGACCGTTGACCGATGTGTAGAGCAGGTTCTTGCCCTTGCGTTCGATCTTCGGGTGCGAGTCCAGCAGCCGGTCGTACGCTGCCAGCTGTTCCCCCGAAACGGGTTTCTTGGCCATGGAGCACAATGGAGAGGCCGCAGCCTCCATACAACCTCTCGGCGGCCCGTCAGCCCAGCGTGCGAGAGGGGCCCCACTGCGCCGTGTTCGACGGCTCGGGGAGCTGTACTGAGGTAGTCGGCGAAGCAGCCGAGGCAACGTGAGAAGGGCCGCGATCGCGTGGTCCGTACCTTATAACCCTACCCTGATCGTGCGCCGACCTCGCCCAGAAGTTCGCCCAGCCTACCACTCGACGCCCCACTGGGCCTTCAGTCGCTCCATCGCGGCTGCCCAGCGAGGATCCGATCGCAGCGGCTCGAAGCGCGGGTCCCGCTTTAACGGGACGTACCTGATGGCAGAGGTCGGCCAGTAGATGTCCTCCAAATAGGCGAAGACGCTGTCGGGCTCATTCAGCACGGCGTATGCGAGCGCGACCAAAAGGGCGTTCGATCCCGTGGCCTTCGCCTCTGCCAGTGCCTGGATCGCCTCCGCCCGCCGCCCTGCCTCGGCGTAGTTCGCAGCAAGGTCAGCGAGCCCGTGCCCACGCGTGTCCGGGTAGAGGTCGTTATGGCGTTCCGTCTCTCGGATCGCCTCTTCGTAGCGGCCGAGCCGGCTATAGGCGTTCCAGGCGGCCGGTGCGGCAAAGGTGCGGGACTCCGGATCGAGCTCCAGCATCCGCTCGTATTCGACGATGGCCCCCTCGTAGTCGCCGGCATGGTAGAGCCACCTCGAAAGCCGTTGGTGTTGGGCGGGCGACAGCGGATCCAGTAACGTGGCCAGTCGGCTCTCGCGCACCGCTGCCTCGAGGTC
>JBDHIM010000003.1:0-67812 GCA_039587445.1 Gemmatimonadota bacterium | reverse complement strand
GAGAATGGCGAGGGCGACGTCTTCGTCCACCATTCGGCGATCCAGGGTGAGGGCTTCAAGACCCTCGCCGAGGGCCAGCGCGTCGAGTTCGAGGTCGTGCAGGGTCAGAAGGGCCCGGCGGCTGAGAACGTGAAGAAGGTCTGAAGCCCGGACCGATTCGATAGGATCCAGCAGGATCCGAAGGGGCCGCTCTCGAGAGAGAGCGGCCTTCTTTTTTTGCCCTGGCCCTTTGGCCGAGGAGACCGTCTGGCCGGATCTCTACTCAGCCCTCGTTCGCTTCTCCCGGTAGAGGGAACCAACGCAGGTGCTCGAAGTCCCGGGTCACCTCCGGGAGGCATGCTTTTCCGGTTCCGGGCGCTGCCGCCTCGAAGGTCAGGCGAGCTTCTTCCAGGTACTCTCGCAGGCGGCTGAGCGGCTCCTGGCGTCGTCGGTCCGCGTAGGCGAAGCCCCCGGCAGCGACGTCGACATCCGGGAGGCTGAGCGGCGGATCCGCGATTCCTTGCCCGTGGTGCCAGAGGCCGGTCGCGGGGTCGAAGCGATACTCGTTCAGCAGCTTCCACCCGTGCGTGGCCACCAGGTGGACCGCATCGAGAAGGAAATCGCAGGCCTCCTCGGTGATGAAATAGTTGAAGTTCACGCGCACCCAGCCAGGCTTGATCCCCTCGCAGCCGCGGCCGATCTCCCGCTCGAACTCGTGCGATGTGTCGAGGTCTATGCCGAGCAAGCTGTGGCCGTAGGGGCCGGCGCAGGAGCAGCCGCCGCGTGACTGGATGCCGAAGAGGTCGTTGAGGAGGGCCACCACGTAGTTGTGGTGCAGGTACCGGCTTCCGTGCCGCACCACGAACGAGACGATGCAGAGTCGTTCGTGCTCATGGCTCCCGAGGATCTCGAGGTTCGGGTTCTTTTCCCACGAGGCGATCGCCCGGCGGGTAAAGGTCTCCTCCTTCTGGCGGATCAACTCGGAGCCCACCGCTTCCTTGAGCTTGAAGACGAGCCCGGCCCGGATGGACCCGATGATGTCGGGAGTACCGCCCTCCTCCCGATGCTCGGGGTCGTCCAGGTACCGGTGGCTCTCCGGGTTCACGTACCAGACGGTTCCACCGCCCGGCACCACGGGGACCGTGTTCGTGAGGAGCTCGCGCCGGGCTACGAGTACGCCAGGGGTGGCCGGCCCCCCGATCATCTTGTGGGGGGAGAGGAAGATCGCGTCCTTGTAGGCTTGGTCGACTCCCGCGGTCGGGGAGCCCATTCGCACCCGAACGTAGGGAGCTGCCGCCGCACAGTCCCAGAAAGAGAGCGCACCGTGGCGGTGGAGGAGCTTCGAGACAGCCTCAACGTCCGAAAGGATTCCCGTCACGTTCGAGGCGGCCGAGAAGCTGCCGATCTTGAGTGGGCGATCCCCGTAGCGGAGGAGCTCCTCCTCCAGATGCTCCAGGTCGATGCCGCCGTCCAGGTCCTCGTGGATCGTCACTACATCGGCGATCGACTCACGCCACGGGAGCTCGTTCGAGTGGTGCTCGTACGGTCCGATGAAGACGACCGGCCGTTCTTCCGGCGGGATTCGATCGAGAAGGTGGTAGCGTGTCGCCAAGTCGTTCGGCAGCCGGAGGTTCAGGATCCCGATGATCTTGTCGATCGCTCCCGTCGAGCCGGAGCCGCAAAAGATCACGGCGTGCTCCTCGCTGGCTCCGACGCAGCGCCGGATGATCGCCCGCGCGTCCTCGCGGAATCGCGTCGTCTGGAGGCCGGTCCCCGAGCTTTCCGTGTGCGTGTTGGCGTAGAGGGGGAGCACCTGGTCCCTGATGAAGTCCTCGATGAACCCGAGGGAACGCCCCGACGCCGTGTAGTCGGCGTAGGTGACCCGCCTCGGGCCGTAGGGACCAGACACCGCTTCGTCCGCTCCGATGAGCGACGAGCGGATAAGCTCGATCAGCGCTTCGCCTGTCTTCGAGGGTAGCTCGGACACTGTGCGCCAGGCTCCTGGAAGCGACGGAGGGTCACTCCGACATGATCCGTTTCGACCAACGCCGCTGAGTATGGGGCACCCGGCGGCCTCATCCAAGAGGGTGCCGTGCACCAGCACGGTGCGGGGCCCTTCCTGTCGCGCGACCGGCGGTGCATCCTTACCGCATGGAGACCACCGCCGACGTAACGCGCTACGAGAGGATCCTTGGTTGCCTGCTGGGTGGAGCTGTCGGGGACGCCCTCGGCGCACCGATCGAGTTCCTCACGCTGGAGGGCATCCGCGAGAAGCACGGCCCGGAGGGCGTTACCAGGTTCGAGGTCGCCTACGGTCGTCCCGGAGCCATCACGGATGACACTCAGATGACGCTGTTCACGGCTGAGGGCTTCCTACGTGCGCAGAACCGTTACACTAGGACCGGATACTGCAAGCCTCGAGTCGTCATGCATCGCGCCTACCTTCGGTGGCTCCACACCCAGGGAGTGCCCGAGGATGAGCTCCGCGACGAGGAGCTCGGCTCGCCGCTCGACGGCTGGCTCGTCGAGGCGTCGGACCTCCACGCGCAGAGATCGCCAGGCAACACTTGCCTTCGGTCGCTGAAGAGCTGGAGATCTCAGGGTCTCGGCGAGCCGGCGCAGAACGGCAGCAAGGGATGCGGTGGCGTCATGCGGGTCTCGCCCGCCGGGCTGTTCGCGACGGATCCCTTCCGCTTCGGCTGCGAAACCGCCGCCCTCACGCACGGACATCCAACGGGGCTACTCGCGGCCGGAGCTTTCGCGATGGTGCTGAGCGAGGTCTTTCTGGGACGCTCTCTCGAGGCGGCGATCCAGACGGCGCTCTGGATGACGCGGGGCGCGAGCGAGAGTGCGGAGACGACGACGGCGATCGAGGCGGCGGTCGGCTCGGCGGCTGCGGCCCAGGAAAACTCCGGGTCCGAGGTCTCGCCGGACGCATCGCCTTCATCGGAGGCCGTCGCCCGCCTTGGAGAGGGCTGGGTGGCCGAGGAGGCGCTCTCGATCGCGCTCTACTGCGCTATGACGGCCGCCGACTTCCGATCCGGGGTTCTGGCCGCCGTGAACCACGGCGGGGACAGCGATTCCACGGGCGCCCTGACGGGAAGCCTGCTGGGCACTCTGCTCGGAGTATCGGCGATACCCGAAGAATGGCTGGCAGAGCTCGAGGCGCGGGACATCATCGTCGCCGTAGCGGAGGACCTTGCTGCGCACTTTGCCGGCTATCCGAACGGCCGGTCCGTGCCCGACTACGAGCGCTACCCCTCTTCCTAGGATCTCCCCCTTTCCGGCGTTGTGCCCAAGAAGGAAGGGGCGCCGGCCCGACCACGGTAAGGTCTCGATCAGTCGGGGCATCCCGATGGTGTGAGCTTACGTGCACCTCGACACCGCGCGCCGTCCCGCCCGTCCGCCGGTTGTTCCGTCCGCAGCTCCGCACTGATGCTCGCCGCCGTACTCCTCCCCGCCTGCACGACCACGGTCAGAGTCGGTGGATTCAGGGAATTCGCCGACGCCGGCGTCGCGTACGTCGATGCCGCGGACGCCTTCCTGGAGGAGGCGGGCGATGCCGCTATCGACGCCGATTCGCACGTACTCATGGTGGCCAGGGAACGACTGCCCGATTCTGCCGAACGAGCGAAGAATCTCGTCGAGTCCAACAGGCTGCTCAGGGAGCGTCTGGGCCTGCTGTCGGATCTCCGCTTGCACGGGCACCTCCTTCGTGCCTACTTCCTGGCTCTCGCAGCCCTGGCGGAGAGCGATGCGCCCACGGAGATCGGCGCGGCGACGGAGGAGATCGTCACGTCGCTCGGCGCTCTGGATGAGGGGATCAAGAGGGCGAAAGTGGGAGGCCGCGAGGTCGGTGACTTCACGGGGGTGGTCGTCGAGATCGCTTTGGCCGGCTTCCGGCGCGCCGCGCTGGAGCGTGAGCTGAAAGCCCATGCATCGAGCATCGAGCGTGAGCTGGATTTGCAGCAGGCGGCGATGCGGGCGATCGGCGAGCAGATGCGAACCGATTTGGAGATCGTTCTCGCTGGCCTTGAGACGACGGAGATCGTCCGACCGTTCCGCGACACCCGCCAGCTCCCCCGCAGATGGCCCACGAGCCGAAGGGAGATCCTCAAGGCAGCCGTTTCCGTCGAGTCGGCGGATGCAGCGGCCGACGCCGCGGCAGGTTTGAAGACCTCCTTCGTGAAGCTCGTCGAAGATCGGCTCGGGATCTCGGATCTGCAGGCCCTCATCAGCGACATCGACCGCATTCTCGACCTGATCGAGAGCGTCGCTAGACCCGAGGCGAGCTGACGTGCGGCCGTTCGAGATTCGGAGGCAGACCGTATCCGAGCTCCGGAAAGTCATCCTCGCGATGATGTCCTCGCAGTGGGATCTAGCCTTGGAGGGGAGATCTGAGGAGGAAGTCTCCGAGGCCGCCCGCAGCCTGCTCCGAGCTCAGAGGGCGCGCCTCCGCCTCGGGAGTGCCGACTTGAGGATGATCCGAGAAGATCTGAAGGCGAACGAGGAATCTCTGGAGCAGGGTAGGGCGGCTCTCGAGAAGGCCGTGGAGGATTTGGGCGCCGTCCGCACCGTCCTGGATGCGGTAGCGGGCTTCCTGGGGATCATCGCGCGGGTCGTCCCGCTGCCGGTCTAGCTCGAGGGGGCGGAACCTCCGCCCCCATGGCCTGCGGGTGGCGCCTAACCGAGTGAGCTCAGCGGCCCGGCGCACGGAGAACCGGGCGCCCTCACGGGGGTCCTGGTCTCCTGCTCCTCCTCGTCCTCGAAGAACTGCTCGTCCTCCGTGGAGCCGGCCAGGGCGCCCAGAGAGGAGGCTCCGCCGGTGATCACCTCGCTCACGGCGTCGAAGTAGCCGGTTCCGACCTCGCGCTGGTGCCGGGTCGCGGTGTAACCCGCCTCCTCGGCCGCAAACTCCTGCTCTTGCAGCTCGACGTAGGCGGACATGCCGCGCTCGCCGTAGCCGCGGGCGAGCTCGAACATGTTGTAGTTGAGCGAGTGGAAGCCGGCCAGGGTCACGAACTGGAACTTGTATCCCATCGCTCCGAGCTCGCTCTGGAACTGCGCGATCGTCGCGTCGTCCAGATTCGCCTTCCAGTTGAAGGAGGGCGAGCAATTGTACGCCAGCAGCTTACCGGGAAACTCGTCGTAGATCGCTTCGGCGAAGCGACGCGCCTCCTCCAGGTCCGGGTGCGCTGTCTCGCACCAGACCACGTCGGCGTGCGGCGCGTAGGCCAGGCCGCGGGCGATCGCCTGGTCGATGCCCGGTCGCACGCGGAAGAACCCCTCGGGCGTTCGCTCGTCGTCGACGATGAACTCTCGATCACGCTCATCCACGTCGATCGTCAACAACCCGGCGCCGTTCGCGTCGGTTCGGGCGATCACGAGGGTCGGGACCCCGAGTACATCCGCGGCCAGTCGAGCCGAGATCAGTTTGTCCACGGCGTGCGAGGTGTGAACGAGCACCTTGCCGCCCATGTGCCCGCACTTCTTTGCCGATGAGAGTTGGTCCTCGAAGTGCACTCCGGCCGCGCCGGCGGCGATCATCGCTTTCATCAGCTCGAATGCGTTCAGAAGGCCGCCGAAGCCGGCCTCGGCGTCGGCGACGATCGGCTGAAACCAGTCAACGCTGTTGTCGCCTTCCGCGAAGTGGATTTGATCTGCTCTCTGGAGCGCGTTGTTGATGCGGTGAACGAGTGCCGGGACCGAATCGGCGGGATAGAGGGACTGGTCCGGGTAGGTCGCGCCGGCCAGGTTGGCGTCGGCCGCCACCTGCCAACCGGAACAGTAGATGGCCTTCAGGCCCGCCTTCACCTGCTGCATCGCCTGGTTGCCGGTGACCGCGCCGAGCGCGCAGACGTATGGCTCTTCCTGCATGTGTTTCCACAGCTTTTCAGCCCCGATCTTGGCCAGCGTGTACTCGATCTTCACGCTGCCGCGCAGTCGGACCACGTCCTCAGCCGAGTAGGGCCGCTCGATCCCTTTCCAGCGCGGATTGTCTTGCCAGTCCTTCACCAACTCCTCCACGGGATTCGCCACCATGATAATCTCGCTCTCCGGGTCGTGATGTCTTTGCTAGGAAATGGTTTACTGCTCGTCCCGGCGATCCTGCCTGTGGTGGGCGTTCGCGCGCCGGCGGGCTGCGGGCCACGGGTTCACATACCGACCAAATCCGAACTCATGCAAAGGAAAGGCCGAAACTCCTCTTCGGTAAAGACCGCCTGCGCGTCGGCGGCGGCCGCGGCATAGCGGGAGATCTCGGCCTGCACAGACGCCTCCGGGCGGCTTTGCATCGCCGTGCGAATCTCGCCTTCGATCTTCTCGAGCTCGTCACGGAAAACCTCTCCGACGAGCTCTCGGGTCACCCGCGGGCCGTCCTCGAGCTCCACCTGGTGCCGCAGCCACTGCCACGTCTGCGCCCGAGAGATCTCCAGCGTCGCCAGGTCCTCCATCAAGTCGTCCCAGGCAACGCATCCTATATCCTGGTTCCAACCCTTCTGGTAACCGATACCTACGCGCACGTTCTTGCGCAGCCCATCGATCGTCCTGGGAGGGGTGGACTCCGGCAGAAGCTCGGGTCGGTCGTCGACGTCGGGTATGATCTCGAGTTGGTTCTCTCGCGGGAAGGCAGCCATGGCGGGGCCGATAAAGTAGGGGTGGGAGACCCAGCATCCGTCGTGGCCGAGGCTGAACTCGAACTCCTTGTCCTCGACGACCTTGCGGGTCTGCTCCTCTCTCAGCTCTCGGGTGCTGCCGGGGGTGAACGCCGCCATGCCGCCCATGGCGAACGCGCCGTGCCGGTGGCAGATTTTGATGAGCCGCCTGGCGTAGTTCTTCATCCAGGGTCGGTTCAGCGAGATGGAGCCCCGGTCGGCCATGACGCGGTCGGAGTGCTCCTTCAGGACTTTGATGTCGCTGAAGATCTTGTCCCAGCGTCCCACGTTGAGGCCGGCAGCGTGGTCACGGAGCTCGTAGAGGATCTCCTCCATCTGGAACGCCGCCGGCAGGGTCTCGATGAGGAAGGTGGCCCGCAGCGTTCCGATCGGGAGGCCCAGCTCCTTCTCCAAGAGCGTGAGGAGCCGGTTCCACCACCGCGCTTCCAGGTAGTGCTCGACCTTGGGCACGTAGTACTTGGGCGTCTTGCCCTGGGCTAGGAGCTTGCGTGCCGTGTGGAAGGTGGAGAGCGCGAGGTCCATCAGCCCTCCCGAGACGGGCTCACCATCCACCTGCAAGTTCGCTTCGTCGAGGTGCAGCCCCCGGCACCGCACCATGAGGATGGGCATGTCCTCGGGGTCCAGCGCGTAGAGTTTCTCCGGTTGGTCACCGGCGGCCGGCTTCACGAAAGTGAGAGTGCCGCCCGCCGCTCCGATCAAGTTTTCGACGCCCTGCATGACGTTCGGCCACGACGGCTTCATGGAGTCCTCGAAGTCGAGCATCGCGGCGTCCGCCCGCAGGCCCGCCGCGGTCCGGCTCAGCATGTTGATCACCATCTTGGCGTCGCTGATCGGCCCCGTGATCTCCACCCGCCGGACGAGCAGATCGTCGGGCAGAGGGGCGACCGTCCAATCTCCGCGCGCTCGCACGGCTGCGTCACCCTCGACGTACTCCGGGACGGCCCCCTCATCGAAGCTCCGCTGCCGCTCGGCTCGCACCCGAAGCAGCTCCTGTCGTTCCTCCTGCAGAGCGCCGTGAAGGCCCGCGATCAGGGAGACCGCGCCCGGGGTCAGAACACGCTCGGCCTGCTTCGTCCACGCCGCCGTGTTGATTACGACTCCGGGGGCTAGCCCCTTCCACTCCACCGCCTTGCCGGAGCTCGCTGAAGCCTCCGTCCCCCCACCAATGGATGAAGGTGTAGCTGTCGCCATATGTGTACCTCCACCTTGCTTGTGTCTGGGTGGTCGTCCGCCGGTAGGCCGGGGATTGAGCGCCCTTACTGGCACTTCGAGCGACGCTTCCCGCCAAGGATCCGAGTGTCATGCAATATAGCGATTCCTCGGCGTCTTGCTGAGGGGCGGCGCGGTAGAGTTCGGGAGCCCGGCCCTCTACCTTCGAAGCGATCAGTCGAGTCTGAATCGAACCTCCACGCCGGAGGAGAGCGGCACGTGATACGAATCGCAAGAATCCTCGCGCTTGCAGCGGTCGTGGGCGCCGTGACGACGCCGGACGATGTGCGCGCACAGGCCGGGGAGCGCTCTCCGGTTTCGGCGCGCAGACAGGATTGCCGAACCCTGATCGCCTTCTCGTCGGATCGAACGGAAGCGCCCGGGATCTACGTTATCAGTCCCGACGGTGGTGCTGCGGAGCTGGTGGTGTCCGTGCCGGGAGCGCTCCAGGTCGAGTGGTCGCCGGACGGGAGGCGGATCGCTTTCCTGTCGGTGACTTCAGAGGACGAGAGGCTGTTCGAGCCGTTCTCGGCACTGAGGTTCCATGCCTTTCTCTACACGGTGCAGCCGGACGGCGGCGACCTGGTGAGACACGGCGCCTACCCGATCGCCATGGGGTTCTCATGGTCGCCGGACGGGCGTCGGGTGGCGTTCGCGTCGGCCCTGGAGACGGGCGGGGCCACATCGGTCTACGTCGCCGAGCTGGATGGGGGCGAGTGGCAGAAACTGACCGACGTCGAGGGAAACCACATGTTCCCGGAATGGTCGCCCGACGGCGAGATGATCGCCTTTGCCGCCAGAAGGGGCGACGAGACATCGCTTCGGATCGTGACCCCGGATGGGCGGGAGGAGAAGGCGGTCGTGGAGGTCTCCGGATCGCGGGCATACCGGATGTTCAGGCCGGTCTGGGCGCCCGCGGGTCGGATGGTGGCGTTCGCCGAGGGGCGCGCCGTGTTCATCGTGAGCACGATCGAAGGCGAGCCACAGCAGATCGCCACGGGACCCGGGGAGCCTCATGGTTGGTCCCCGGGCCAGCGGTCGGTGCTACTCGGAGAAGGGGCCGAGGGCCGCGGGCGGGTGTTCGTCATCGATCTCGACACGCTCGATGAGCAGACGTTGGCCAGCGACGCGGGGGTAGGTGGGGCCAGCTCTCCCTCTCCGCGGTGGGACCGAGTCGCTTACACGGCGATTCCGAACGAGCAGGCCGACGTGTTCGTCGTAGGCATGGACGGAGCCCCCGCCGTCAACCTGACCGACCATCCGGCCAACGATTACTTCCCGGCCTGGTCACCCTGTTTGGGCGGAGGATAGGCCCGAGACCCGGCGTTGAGCCGCGGGGCCCCGGGCGTCGGTCGAAAGCTACACGCGGCCGCGCTTCCTGGTGGCCATGAAGTACTTCTCGAAGGCGATCTTGGCCCAGTGCGCCTGGGGTCCCGGGATGATGAACTCGAGGTGTCGGGGCCCGAGCATCTGATCTCCCAGAATCACCATGCCCATGTTGCCGGTGTCCATGATGCAGTAGGCGTGGATCATCGAGAACGGCATCTCCTTCCGCTCGCCCTCGCCCGTGATCTCGACGGCGATGTTGTGGGCGGCCGTCTTCGCCATCTGCTCAGACGGGTATCCGGTCTTGGGCACCCCGCACGGGATCGGTGTCTCCTCCGGCGGCGGAACGTGGACGGCGACGCCCGCGGCGTAGACCTCCGGATGGTCCGGGTGCTGATAGCCCTCGTCCACCTCGATGAAGCCGTTGGCGTTCGCGAGCCCGGGAGTGTTGCGGACCGCATCCACCCCCAGAAAACGTGGAATGATCATCGTGAACTTCGACGGGATCCGCTCGCCGCCCTCGAGCACGACGGCGTCGGGCTGCACCTCGTCCACGACCGCGTTCGTGCGCCGATCGATGTCGTAGAACTTGAACATCTTCTCCGCCATCATCTGGCCTTTGCCGAGACCGCCGATGCCGAAGTGGGCGAGGAACGGCTCCGCGGTCACGTATGTGATCGGTGCCTTGTCCAGCAGCTTGTTCTTCTTCAGCTGGTAGCGGACGTTGAAAACGAACTCGTAGGCGGCCCCGAAGCAGGCGGCGCCCTGGGAGGCGCCGATCACGATCGGTCCCGGATCGTCGAGGAATCGCTCCCACGCTTGCCTCGTCTCCTCGGCGTGGCCGAGATTGCAGATCGACCAGGAGTTCTTCTCGGGCCCGAGGCCCGGGACGTCCTCGAAGTCCACAAAGGGCCCCGTGGCGATCAGCAGGTAGTCGTACGGGACGTCGCCGTTCCCCGTATGGACGGTCCGGTTCTCCAGATCGAAGCCGCGGGCGGGCGTCTGAAGGAAGCGGATGCCGCGCTTCTCGTATACGGGCCGGACATCGAAGCTGATGTCCTTCGCCTCCCGGCTCCCGAAGGGGTACCAGATCAGCGACGGGATGAAGACGAAGTCGCTCGACTTGTCGATGACCGTGATGTCGTGCTCGTCCCCCAGCATCTCGCGCAGCTCGAGCGCGCCTGTATAACCGGCGAAGCTGGATCCGATGACGACGACGTGTTTCCGTTCCATATGACTTCCTCCACTGTCGTGGCTTTAGCCGACCCGGCATGCTACAACTCTCGTTGAGAGCCGCGAGCGGAACGAATGGTTACAGGACCGGCGAACATGAAGGACCAATGGCGATGACCGGAAAGACGATCGAGACGACCGCGATGGCGGATAAGGCCGATAGGGCGGACAGCACGGCGCAAGCGAAGAGCAAGACGTGGATGTGGTCGTTCGCCGAGGGCGACGGGAAGGACAAGCGCCTTCTGGGCGGAAAGGGCGCCAACCTCTGCGAGATGACCCGGATCGGCGTCAACGTGCCGCCGGGCTTCGTCGTCACCACCGAAGCCTGTCTCGCCTACCTGGAGTCCCCCGAAGGCGCTCTGCCGACCGGAGTCATGGAGCAGGCGCGGGAGCAGATGGCTCGACTGGAGGCGGCGACGGGAAGGCGCTTCGGAGGTGCCGACGACCCGCTTCTCGTTTCGGTGCGCTCGGGCTCCGCGATGTCGATGCCGGGGATGATGGACACCATCCTCAACCTCGGACTCAACGAGGAGAGCTTGAGCGGTCTGGTCGAGCAGACCGGCGATCAGCGATTCGGTTACGACGCCTATCGCCGCCTCATCCAGCTCTTCGGAAAGGTCGCCCTCGGCATCAAGGATGAGCACTTCGACGAGCAGTTCGATTCCGTAAAGGAGCTTGCCGGCGCCGCCGCCGATGTGGACCTGCAGGCCGAGGACCTCGAGGAGATCGTGCGGCGCTTCCTCCAGGTCGTGCGCAAGCACACCGGCCGGCCGTTTCCGAGCGATCCCTACGAGCAGCTCGAGGTCGCGATCAAGGCCGTGTTCGACTCCTGGATGGGGCGGAGAGCCGTTGACTACCGCCGCGAGTTCGGAATCACCTCCGACATGGCTAACGGGACTGCCGCCAACGTCGTCGCGATGGTCTTCGGGAACATGGGATCCGATTGCTCGACGGGCGTGGCCTTCACCAGGAACCCCGGCACGGGTGAGAACGAGCTCTACGGCGAGTACCTGGTCAACGCCCAGGGTGAGGACGTGGTGGCCGGGATCCGGACGCCAAAGCCGATCCGCGAGATGGCCACCGAAGTGCCCGAGATGTACGCCCAGCTCCAGGACCTGCGACGGAAGCTGGAGGAGCATTACCGCGACGTGCAGGACTTCGAGTTCACGAGCGAGCGCGGCACCCTGTACTGCCTGCAGACGCGCAACGGGAAGATGAATGCCAGCGCCCGCGTGAGGACCTCGGTCGAGATGGTGGAAGAGGGTCTGATCAGCAGGGAAGAGGCGCTCCTTCGCGTGACGCCGGAGGATCTCGAGCAGATCCTCTACGCCAGGATCGACCCGGACTACGACGGCAGCCCTCTGGCCACGGGGCTGGCCGCCTCGCCCGGAGCCGCCAGCGGAGAGGTCGTGTTCGACGCGGATCGGGCCGAGCTACTCGGACGGCAGGGGAGGAAGCTGATCCTCGTGCGGGAGGAGACGAAACCGGAGGACATCCACGGCTTCTTCGCCGCCGAGGGCGTGCTCACGAGCCGGGGTGGAGGGACCTCGCACGCCGCCGTGGTCGCCCGCGGGATGGGGAAACCGTGCGTGGCCGGAGCGGAAGGCTTCATGGTCGACGAGGAGCGTGCTCAGGCAATCGCCGGCGAGATGGTGGTGAAAGAGGGTGACATCCTCACGATCGATGGTGCGACCGGCCGCGTCTATCTCGGTGACGTCCCGACGGTCGAGGCCGAATTCTCCGAAGAGTTGGAGACGCTGCTCTCCTGGGCCGACGAAGCGGCCAGGTTGGATGTGATGGCGAACGCGGACACTCCCGAAGACGCCTCACGAGCGATCAGGTTCGGAGCCATGGGCATCGGTCTCTGTCGGACCGAGCGGATGTTCAACGCGCCCGAGCGGCTTCCGATCGTCCTGGACATGATCGTCGCGGAGGATGATGAGCAGCGGGCCGAGGCCCTGGCTCGGCTCCTGCCGATGCAACGGGCCGATTTTCGCGGGATCTTCGAGGCGATGTCTCCCCGGCCGGTGACGATCCGACTCTTGGATCCGCCGCTCCACGAGTTCCTCCCCTCCCAGGAGAGGCTGGAGGAGGAGATCCTCCATCTCCATCAGCTACGTGACGCGTTGCGCGGCATGGACGTGTTGACGAGCACCATGAGGGTGCTGGAGGCGGACGCGCCCGAGGAGGCGGTCGCGTTCTCCGACGGCGCGAAAGAGCTGGCTGACGTGCGGCGCGTCGATCGGGTGATCGCGCGGAAGGAGGCCCTGCTACGCGGCGCCCAGGCGCTGCGCGAGACCAACCCGATGTTGGGCCACCGCGGTGTGCGCTTGGGCCTCACCTATCCGGAAATCTACCAGATGCAGGTCAGAGCCGTCCTCGAGGCAGCGGCTGAATGCCTCAAGGATGGGGTCGAGGTGCATCCCCAGATCATGGTTCCGCAGGTGTGCACGTCCCAGGAGTTGATGCGGGTGAAACGGTACGTGGAAGAGGCCGAAGCCGCCGTGAAGGCGGACTACGGGGTGGAAATCGACTTCGAGTTCGGCACGATGATCGAGGTCGTCCGAGCCTGCCTGCGGGCGGAGAGCCTGGCCGAGGTGGCGGATTTCTTCTCCTTCGGGACCAACGACCTCACTCAGGCCACGTTCTCGTTCAGCCGTGAGGACGCCGAGACGAAGTTCCTACCGCTTTACAACGAGCGCGGAATCCTCCAGGACAACCCGTTCGAGGTCCTGGATCAAATTGGACTGGGGCGGCTGATGGCCGTCACGGTGCAGTGGGGCCGGACAAAGAAGCCCGATCTGGAGGTAGGGATCTGCGGCGAGCACGGCGGCCATGCCGGCTCGATCCGATTCTGCCATGAGATCGGTCTGGACTACGTCTCCTGCTCGCCGCCTCGCATCCCGGTCGCTCGCCTGGCGGCGGCGCACGCCAACGTTCAGTCGGTGACGAGATAGACCTCGTCGTGCGCGCGGACCCGCTCGTCCACGTGGATGGCGATCTCGCTCCCGGCGGCAGCGCTCTCGACGGGGCCGTGCTCGACCTGTAGCGATCCCGCGGTCTGCTCGAAATCGGTCGTGTGGCCGCGGAAGTGGATCGTGTCTCCCACGCTGAGGTCTGCGACCAGCTGGACGACTCCGACGTGAGGCTTGTCGAAATAGTGCGTCACCGTGCCGATGAGTTGCTCCTGCATGTGGCCTCCTCCGGCGGATGTCCGATCGATGCGGAATCTTAACATTTCGTTGACGTTCGCGTCGACCCACGCGGTCGGCTAAGATCGACAAACCGGCGACTGAATCGCGCCCGACGAGCGCCGCTGGCCCCGTCCGGTAAGAGCCGGCGATAGGCGTCCCCACTGGAGCGAGTCCTTGGATCTGAACATCCCTCGTGCCTTCGAAGAAACCCGACCGAGAGCCCACGAGCTCTACCGGGAGAACGTCGGCCCGATGTGGGCGAAGATGCTTCGGACTATCGGGTTCGATCGGAGGTGGGTCCGGGGAAAGGGTCCCTACCTCTGGGACGAGGACGGGGTGCAGTATCTGGATTTCATGAGTGGCTGGGGTGTCTTCAACTTCGGTCGTGCCCATCCCGCGATCAGCCGGGCCCTCACCGACGTCCTGGCCGCCGATCTTCCCAACTGGGTGGCCTTCGACACCCCGCCGCTCGCCGCCCTCCTGGCCGAAGAGCTCACGAAACGGCTCCCGGCCGGGCTGGATCGAGTCTACTTCTGCAACTCGGGTACCGAGGCCACGGAAGCGGCGATCAAGTTCGCTCGCGTCGCCACGGGCAAGCACGGCATGGTCTACCTCAACCGCGCGTTCCATGGCCTGACTACCGGGGCTCTGGCCGTGAACGGGGACGCGGCCTTCCGTGAGGGCTTCGAGCCCTCCCTACCGACGGGCGTGAAGGTCGACGTCAACGACTACGCAGGTTTGGAGCACGCCTTCGCCGCCGGCGATATCGCCCTGTTCATCTTCGAGCCGATCCAGGGAAAGGGCGTCTACATCCCCGAGGACGACTTTCTCCGTAAGGCGGAGGAGCTCTGCCGGCGCCACGGTGCCCTGCTCGTGTGTGACGAGGTTCAGACGGGACTCGGACGGACGGGAAAACCGTTCGCGTTCGAGTGGGTCGAGGGTCTTCAGCCGGACATCGTCCTGATCTCGAAAGCCCTGTCCGGCGGATACGTGCCGGTGGGAGCGATGGTCACCAGAGCCGACGTGCACGAGGCCATGTACTCGTCGATGGACCAGGGTATCCGGCACGCCTGCACCTTCGGCATGGGAGACCTGGCGATGGCGGCGGGCCTGGCGTCGCTCAGGGTACTGGACGAAGAGGATCTGGCAGCGAACGCGACGCGCATCGGGGGGATGATCCGGGAGGGGCTCGAGGCGATGATGCCGCGGTTCGAGTTCATGACCGCGGTCCGGCAGCGCGGCCTGATGATAGGGATCGAGTTCGGCGAGCCCAGGGCACTCGGCCTTCGCGGCGCCTGGGCGACCACGCACAGGATCAGCCCGGACCTTTTCCCCCAGGCGATCGTCATCCCCCTCCTCGACGACCACCACATACTCACTCAGGTGGCCGGCCACCACATGGATGTCGTCAAGCTCCTTCCTCCCCTCAACATCACCGAAGCCGATGCGGAGTGGTTTCTGGACGGCTTCGAGAAGACGATGGAAGCGTTGCACAGATTCCCCGGCCCGGTGTGGGAGCTGGTGAAGAAGCTCGGAAAACACGCGGTGGCGGCCAGGATCTAGCGGCGTGGATGAACGGGATCGGCGGTCGCGCGATTGGAGGAATCGGGCCTCCGTGCGCGCCGGACGCCGCTTCCGGAAACCTCTTGCCTGGGGGTTGACCCTCTCGGCCGGTCTCCACCTCGCCGCTTACCCCGTGCTTGGCCTCTTGAGCATGCCGGGGCTCCCGCACGACACGGCGCCGCGGTGGTCGATCGCGACTCTCGAGCTGCCTCCTCTGGTGAGAATCCCCGAGCCCCCGGAGCTCGTGGCCCGTCCGAAGCTACCCTTACCGCCATCGGTCACGTTCAATGACGACCTGAGAATCCAGGCTTCGGTCGCCGCTGCGGTCGAGATGGTGGACGTGGGCCCGCCCCCGGACGTGGCGTTGGCCGGCGCCGATGAAGGCTTCGTGCGATACGATGTCCCACCACTGCTCGGCAACCGAGACCAGTTCGGACGCGTGGTGTGGTACTTCTATCCGCTGGAGCTCCAGAGGGCCGGCGTCGAGGGCGCCGTCGAGCTCGCGATCTTCGTCGACAGGGAGGGACGGGTCTCGAATGTCCGGGTGGAGGGTTCGAGCGGCTGGCCGAGAATGGACGAGGCGGCCCTACTGCTGGCTCACCGCATGGAGTTCCTTCCGGCGCTGATGCGCGATCAACTGGTAGGCGTATGGGTGCGCCAGCGCGTCTGCTTTCTTCTTCCGAAGCGGGATGTCTCCATGACCCCGGCTGCGGCGGCCGCCTCGGACCGCATGGTCGATCCCTGCTCGAAGGTGACGGAGCGCCGCTGAGGCGGCGCTCCGTCGCTCATCGTTTCCTTCGGCTACTCCATGCCGGCGTTCCGGCGCTCCATCAGCAGCTCGACAGATCGTTTCGGATTGATCAGTCGCCGCCGACCATCCTCGCTTTCCTCGGCTGCCTCCTCGATGAGGGCGATGACCTCTGCAGGCGTGAGCGATGGGTCGAGGGCGATCAGCTTCGCCGCGAGGTTCACGACGTTTGGCGCCGCCATCGAGGTGCCGGAGAAGGGCAGGCGCTCCCCGCCCGGGATGTAGCTCTCGACCTCGAAGCCGTTCGAGTGCACGTCCACGGTCGGGCCATAGCTGGTAAAGCTTGTCTCCTCGCCGGCCTGATCGACCGCGGCGGCCGTGATCACGTTGGGAAGCTCGATCGATGACGGGATGAACTCGTCGAATGTGGCATCCGTGTCCGAGTTACCGGCCGCCGGGACGAAGAGGATCTCGGGCGCGCTGCTGAAGGCGCGCTCCATCCCGGTGATCATGATGTCGAACACCTCGCGAGCCATCGCCTTCCGCTCCTCGGAGTCGGACCCGATCCCGTTCACCTCGAACATGCCCTCGAGCTCGGGCGGGCTAAAGCCCCAGCTCATGTTGACGACCCGCACGCCGTAGCCGCTGAGGTAGGCCATGATGTCCGTCATGTTGGCGACCCAACGCTCCGCATCTTCCTTGAACATCGGGGGCGGGATCATCTCGTACGGGAAGGCCTGACGCACCACCAGAACGTGCGCCCCCGGGTTTTCCTCCACCGCGATGCCCGCCACGTGCGTCCCGTGCGTGTAGATGGAGAACAGACCGAGCTCTTCGATGAAGGGCTTCACTTCATCGGGCTTCATCCCTGACATCTGCCGCTTGAGAGCCTGCGATTCCGGGCTGTCGATCCCGGCCTGGAGATCGTTCAGGCCCTTGATCTGTTGCGTCATCTGAGGGAGCCTTGCCCTGGCGGTCTCGGCCAGCGGGTAGAGCGCTCCCGTCGTCTTCGTGCCGTCCCACTCGAAGGCGATCCCGTGGACATCGTCCACGAAACCGTTGGCGTCGTTGTCCACGCCGTCGAGCTGCTCGGCCGGGTTCCGGAACATCTGATCGCCGTACACGTCGGGATCCACACCGGTGTCCCAGATCGCCACGAGCACCGGCTGGGCGTCGGCGTTCGCGCTCAGGTCGACCGACCGGGCTGCCCAGATGTCGAGCTTCTCGATTCGGTTCGTCTCGATGTATGCCTGGAGGACGCCGACGATCTGTTCCCGGTAGGGCAGCACGACGTCCACGGCGGTGCGCATGCCGATCAGGCCTTCGGCCATGTCGCCGCTGACGTTGCCGGTTCTCTCGACGGCCGGGTCCATCTGGTTCTGGATGATCCCGAGAAAGAGGTTCTCGCCGATGATCTCCATCGAGCCCTTCATCGCCTCGACGTCATCCTGCACGACGTCCCAGGGCAGCTCCCCGACGGCCGCGGAGTAGTCGGTCCGGAAGGCCGCGTTGCGTGCCGGGTCGCCCTCCGGTGCCGCCTTCGCCGCGTATGCGATGGCGTGCACGACCAGGCCTGACATCAGCTTTGCGGCGGGCTTTTCCTCCAGCTCGCGGATCTTGTCGCCGTAAACGAGCGCCTCGTCGAAGTCGCCGTTCAACAAGGCGAGGTCCTCGAGCAGGCTGTAGAGGCTTCTCAGGGTCGCCTTGTCTTCGATCTCGTAGGTCGCAAGTACCTCCCGGGCGTCCGCCGCCACGCGCTCCGCGAACGGCATGAACGCCTCGCGCGACGCGAACAGCTCGCTGGGGATGTAATCGATCTCGTAGGTATGGCGGGGCATGTCGTCCTGCGAGCGGACGATCTTCTTGTCTCCATCGTCCTGCCCGGCGGCTCCCGCTGGGAGCGCCAACAAGGTGGCGGCAAGCAATGGGATGGCGCGGCGCGCTGGTGCAACTTTCACCCTGTACTCCTTTGTTCGTTTCGGATGGCACCTCGAGTCAGCTCAGTCTGACTCCTGACGGTCGTAAGGTCCAGCCACGCCTCCGTCGGGGGCGAGGTTCTTCGAGCCCGATACGCGCCTCCTGCGCCACGTTCCGAACAGGGCAGTGAGAAGGCCGAGCAGAATCTCGTCCGCGAACGGCACGAGGTCGGGGAAGATCAGATCCCCGATGAACAGGATCGCTGTGGCCAGGAACAGATAGGGAAAGCGGAGCCGCGCGGCGTAGCGCACGACCAGCGCGCCGACGCCGATCTTCCTCCCGCTCACGCCGATTCGCCGACGGCCGCCGAGGGCGCCTTCACTCGCTCTCGCCCTCCATGGCGGGCGGGGTATTCGAGTTCCAAATGTCACGTACGATCTGCCAGGAGCCATCCGGCTGCAACTGCCAGATCGCCACGTACTTGCCCTCTTGCGTGAAGGTGATGTCCGAATCCTTGAGTGCGCCCGTGAACAGGTACGTGCCCCAATCGACGGCCATGTCGCCCATCAGGTAGTGGCCCTCGGTACTGCTGCTAAGGTTGGCCGTCATGGTCGCGAAGTCCTCGGCCGCGTCGGCGACGATGGCGGCCCGGCCGACCAAAGACGAGGCGTTCGGCGGCATCGAGACGGCATCGACGGCGTACAGCATGCCCATGGCCTCCGCGTCGCCGGCGTTCGTCGCCGCGGCATAGGCTTCGTTCATCGAGGCGAAGTCCGGCGCCCCGTAGTCGGCGTCGAGTGCGGTTTCGGTTTCCCGGGGCTGGCAGGCCGCGAGCGTCAGGCCGGCGATCAGCGCGAACGAGGTGGTGAAGCGGGTTCTCATTGGATCCTCCTGCGGCTGTGCTCGAGGGACGGCATTACAGTCGAATGAAGATGGGGAGCTCGCCCTGACCGAGTCCAGATCAGACCTCCTTTTCCTTCCACTTGCCGCGGCGAAAGAGCAGAATGCCGATGACCGCCGAGAGCGAGTAGGCGATGGCGATCGCCCAGTAAACGCCAACCGGTCCCAGTCCCAGGGTCCGGGCGAGGATCCAGGCGAGCGGGAGCTGGAAGAGCCAGAAGATGACGAAGTTGAGCTTCGTGGGGGTCGCGGTGTCGCCGGCCCCGTTGAACGCCTGCAGCATCACCATCCCCCAGGCGTAGAAGACATACCCGTAGCTGATGATCCGCAAAGCGCGGGTCCCCGAGGCGTGTGACTCCGGTTCGGTGATGAAGGGTGCGATGATCTGGGGTGCGAAAGTCACGAACAGCACCGTTATCACAGTCATGAACACCATGTTCCAGGCGCCCGTGACGTACACCGCCCGTTCGGCTCTTTCGGGCTTCCTAGCCCCGAGGTTCTGTCCGACCAGCGTGGCGGCCGCGTTGCTCAGCCCCCAGGCCGGCATGATGATGAAGATGACGACGCGAATCGCCACCACGTAGCCGGCAAGGACCGCGGTGCCGAAGCCGGCCAGGATTCGGATCAGGCCTATGTAGCTCGCCTGCGAGACGAGCAGCTGCCCGACGCCGCCGCCCGATATGCGGAGGAGGCGCCGAACGATCGGCAGGTCGAGGCGCACGTCAGATGCTCCTACTCGTAGCCGCCGACCGCGCGAAAGGCCCCAAAACTGATAGGCGACGCCCGTACCGCGTCCGATCGTGGTAGCCACCGCGGCTCCGGTGAGGCCGAGTTCCGGGAAGGGCCCCAGACCGAAGATCAACAGCGGATCGAGGACGATGTTGATGCCGTTGGCCAGCCAGACCGAGCGCATCGCCATCGCCGCGTCTCCGGCTCCCCGGTAGATCGCGTTGTTCAGGAAGAGGAGGACGATGACGCCCATGGTGCCGTACATGATGCGGGTATATGTGCTCCCGATCTCCACCGTCTCCGGACTGGCTCCCATCAAGCGAAGCAGCTGAGGCGCCCATATGACGCCGGCGGCTCCAAGGATGATGGACGTGGCGATTCCGACGGTGATGGCTTGCACGGCGGTTCTGGCAGCGGCCCGCTCGTTCTTCTCGCCGAACCGACGGGCCACCATGGCCGTCGTTGACATGCTGAGCCCGATGGCGATCGCGTAGATGATCTCGAGCACGGACTCGGTGAGGCCTACGGCAGCGAGCGCCTCGCCCCCCAGGCGTGCGACAAAGAAGGCGTCCGCGACCGCGAAGGCGGACTCACCTGCCATCTCCAGCACCATCGGGATGGCCAGCAGCGCGACGGCACGATTCAGGCTGCCCTCTGTGTAGTCCCGCTCGCTGCCGCTGAGCGCCTCTCGGATGGACGCCCAAAGGCCCGAAGGGCTTCCTGGCGATTCGTCGGGGGCTACGGTTCCCAAATCGGCAGCGTCCGGCTCACGTGGCTCAGACCGGATCCATCCCGGCGGACCCGGCGTGGGGCCTAGACTAGCCCGGCCGCCTGCCGTCGCGCGAATTCGCCTCGCTGGCGGGTCTTGAATTTGCACTCCTGAAGGTGGGCCTCACGCTCCACGTGACCATCTCGAGGGCCGGTCACGAGGAGTGCACGCAGTCGTGCCCACAAGACTGGAACCTTCAATTCCTGTGATGGCAGGCGGTTACAGGACCGTCGGCCAACCGGCGAGGGTCTGGGCGCTGCAACAGGGCCCTACCATGGGCGGGATCACGGAGGTCTCGATCCGATACTTTTTTACGAACGGGCGCTCGAGGTCGTAATGAGCGAGAGACGAGTCCAGGAGCCCGATTCGATGGACCAGCTCATGGAGCTGCAGTCCCGACTACGGGAGCTTACGGAGGCCAAGAAGGCCAAATGGCGAGAACTCGGAAGACCGCTTCCCGATAGTGTCTCCCCGGAGTCCTCGGATCCGACGCATCCCGACGCTGGACGAGTTGAAAAAAACGGAACGGGGACGGATGTGCCGGACTCGGCCGCCGCTCGTCCTGTCGAGGCCTCGGCGCCCGGATCTCCGGCGGCCTCTCCTCCCGGGCCCGATGCGGCATCGACGCCTCCGGCGGCCTCCCTGACCGCCGGTGAGATGGCCGATGAGATGGCCGCTGAGAAGAGAGGGCCGGCCGTGGATACTGCCTCCGACCCGACAGACAGGCGCTTCGCCAGGAGGCGGGATGCCACCACGGAGTGGGCGCGGGAGGCGCAGCAGAAACTCAAAGAAGCGCGCCAGTTGGCCGGTGCGTTCTGGCGCCAGGCCGTCGGGCAGGTCCGCGACCTGACTGGGGGGCTTGGAGCCCGCCACGGCAAGCCGCGACCGCGACCGGGTGATCCGGTCACCGCTGAGGAGCTGATCGACGACCGAAGTCTGGGGGCTCGCTTGCTGGGCGCCGCGGTCTTTTTCGTGGGCCTCGTGGCAATCGGCGCCGTGGCCCTCGTCCAGCTCGGGAAGCTCGAGATACCCTGGCTGGAGGACAACGCTCTTCCTGCTGCGACGGCGACCGCCGGGTCGGGGATCGATGCGGCGAGCGGAACCTCGCTCACTGATGAGCCATCAGGGGAGCAGGCCGCCGACGGCGTTCTGGAGGCCGAGCCCGACATGGAAGGCTCGGAGACCGGATCGGTCGTGGACTTCGGGACGGTCTCTTCGGAAGGCTCCTCTTCGGATCTCGAATCGGAGCCGGCGGGCGAGGCTGCCTGGAGCGAAGCAGGTGCGGGCGAGACAGTCCCGCGGGAGGTGCTCGAGTTCACACGCCTTCAGGGAGAGCTCGCGTTCCTCATCGGAGAATACGAGATTGCGAGAGCCGCATTCGACAGCGGAGAAGCCGGTTGTGAGGAGCTGAACACACACTACACGAGCATCGACAGCGCGCACCTGCTCATGTCACGGGTCGTCGCACGCTGGCGTGAGGTGCCGTACCGTCAGGTGAAAGCGTACGAGGAGATTTCGGGGATGGTCGACGGTACGCTCCGACACTACGCGGCGAGCGGCTGCGGACTCGATCCAAGCGAGCTCCCTGGAGGCGAGTAGGGCTACTCTCCTTCCTCGTCGCTCGCTGGAACGATCATGATGTGGGAGAACAGTTCGCCCGAGTTCATCACCCAGGGCATACCGCCCTGGCGCTCCGTCGGGAGACCCATCGCCTCGGCGGTTTGGTAGGGCGTGAAGATGATCCGAAGCTCGCTGACCTCGTCGCTCACCTGCCCGGTGGCCGGATCGTAGCTGCCCTCCGGTCCGTTGATTACGTGAAGCACGGCCGGCTGTTCGGGTAGCGCGACGTTGCCGGCCTCGACCTCTTCCTCGAGGCGCCGGTCTCTCTCCGCCTCCTCCAGGTTCTCTTCACGCAGCTCTCGGCTGCGCGAGAGCAGGGGATGAAGCGTCTCGGCATAGCACACCACCCTGAATCGCTCGTCGCCGGGCTCATCCGCGATGCAGATCATGCCGTTGGTGCCTTCGCGAAGATCGGTGTGCTCGCCCGACTCGTTCCACCCGATCACCGAGGCACCGGCCCGCATCTCATCAGGCAGCGGGAGGGTAGCCTCCGCGACCTGTGCCTCGGCGGTCGGTGCCTGGGCCAACGTCGGAGGGGCAGTGATCAGGATCAGGACGAAGAGCGAGACGAACCACGTCGGAACGTGAAAGGTGTGGCGCATGTTGGCCTCCGGGCGTCTGGGGGCTCGTTCTTCCAGCGTCATCGCTAGGGGTGGCTGCAGGATGAAACCGGCACCGCCCGTTCGCAACGCCCATTCTCCCGGGTGGCGGCGCAGCGGCTTTGGGACGAGCCTACCGAATCCACCGCTCCCGGAGGCTGACGGACACGGGTCTGACGCCGTTCAGTTGCGACTGAAGACGGCCCCGTGCGGAGCGGCCGGCCCGGTGTCTCCGTGAGGCCAGCTGGCGCGACGTAGATCCACTCCCGGGCGCCCGGCCAGTGGCTCACGGAAGCTCTCCTCCAGCTCCAGCTCGCCCGTCTCTTGGTCCAGCCGCGCGAGCAACACCCGGCCGGCCAGCCCTGCGTATCCCGTGATCACGATGCGTCCGCCGCCCGGCTCCAAGCTGATCCAGTGCGGCACGTCGTCAGGCTCGAGCGTCAGTCGGGCGACCTCCACCGGCCGGCTTGGGTCGGTGATGTCCAGGGTCACGAGGGCATGCTCGGCCGGAACCGTGTGAATCCAGAACCGCTCCGTCACGACGGGGAGCGCGCAGTACGTTCCTTCCCGCTGCGGGAACGCGTATACGAGCTCGGCCGTTGGCTCCTCCTCCAGGCCGTCGAGCTTGTAGAGGCCGCAGGAGAACGTGGAGACCAGCACCGTCCGCCCGTCAGCCAGCAGCCTGGGCTCGGCCGTGCCCAGGTGCTCGGATCCCAGAGAGCCGGGCTCGAGAACGACCGTGCTCCGGAGGGAGAGATCCGAGAGCCGCCAAACCTGCACCGCCGGATTGAGTACGCCGGCCATGTCAGTGCTGGTGGTAACGACGCGGTCGAGCCCGGGGACGGTGCAGAGGCTGTAAGGTCGGATCGTTGGATCCAGCTCGGGGACGGCGGCGCTCCCCGACCGGATCGGGACGCCGGACGAATCAAGCTCGACCAGGCCTCCGGTCTCCACGGAGCCGACGCCCGGCCGAGAACGTCTCTGAAAGGTGGCGAGGATGTTCCCGTTGGGGAGGCGCTCGAAGCTGTGCGGATGATGGTACTCGCCGGCTTCCGCGAAGTAGCCCGCCATAGAGGGAGCCTCGGGATCGTTGAAGTCGATGAGGAAGGTCAGGCCCGCGTCGAACGCGTTGGCGAGAAGGATCCCGCCCTCGGGCATCACGTGTTCCGTGTGGTGCGCCCGGCCACCGAGACCGACGGCGAGGGTCTTGATCACCTGCGCATAGGTCGGGGAGTCGCGCCGCACGTCGATGACGGCCACGAAGTCGCTCTCCGACCCATCGTCGTCCGCGGCCCACACGATCAGATAACTCGCCGGATCGCGCGTATCGGCGGCGGAGCCTTCGCCGCCTCCCGATCTCTCGCCCGGTCCGTCGGCTCGGCCGCAGCTCATCGAAAGGAGCAGTCCGATCCACAGCGCCTGCACGAGGGGCTGTCTGAAGAGGTGGGTTCCGCTGATCATCCAACGGCCGCTCATCCGCCGCTCCGCTTTTCCTGTTACCGGGTGCCTTCCGAGGTCGTCAAGAAGACAGCGTCAGCTCTCACGGGGTAACGCGCAACTCGGATCGAACCCGAAGCGTTCTGTGTACACGAAATCAACATAACGCGCCGGATATCGACAGGACCTCAGAGGATCAGGACATAGAGAATGAAGTCACCGACCCGACTCGCATTCCTTTTCGCCGCTCTGGCGGCTCTGAGCGTTTCGGCCGCCGTTCCCGACGTACTGGGGCAGGCCCCGCCCGACTCGCTGCAGCCGGCAGCCGGTTCAGTTCCGGCCGGCGAGGGCCAGACCGAGGAGGCCGCGGAAGCTTCGGGGGAGGTGGCCGCCGACGGAGTATTCCGGCCCGTCGACGCACCCGCCCCGGGAGAGTTCCGGACGGCTTCCGGCGCTCCGACCGCTTCCTACTGGCAGCAGGCTGTGAGTTACGAGATCAAGGTGGCGTTGGATCCCGAGACCCACCGGATCGAGGGCAGCGAGAAGGTCACGTATACGAACAACAGCCCGGACTCGCTCTCATCAATCTGGTTCCAGCTCGACCAGAATCTTTTCCGACCAGACAGCCGCGGAGCGGAACGAGCGGCGCGGATGGAAGAGGAGGCTGGCGACGTCCGATTCCAGGGGATGTTCGAGGGCGGCGGCTACGATATCGAGCGGGTCGCCGTCATTCGAGACGAGGTTCCGCTCGATGTCCCGTACGAGATCGACGGCACGGTGATGGAGATTCAGCTCGACCGGCCGGTGCAGCCTGTAGGCGGAGAGCTGGAGATCGAGGTGGACTTCTCGTTCACCATCCCCGAGTCGGGCGCCGACCGGATGGGGCGCCTAAAGGTGAAGAAGGGTACGGTATACGAGCTCGCCCAGTGGTATCCGAGAGTGTTCGTCTATGACGACGTCACCGGCTGGAACGCGATGCCCTATCTCGGGCAGGGAGAGTTCTATCTCGAGTTCGGCGATTTCGACGTCGAGATCACGGTTCCGCGCGACTTCATCGTCGCCGCCACCGGTGAACTGCAGAACCCGGAAGAGGTTCTGACGGTCGACCAGCGACAAAGGCTGGAACTGGCGAGCCGGAGTGCCGCGACCGTGCCGATCGTCGAGAAGGACCACGTGGGCAAGGAAGAGTATCGGCCGATCGGGACGGGCCCTCTCACCTGGAAGTTCCGCGCCGAGGACGTGCGCGACTTCGCCTGGGCCGGCTCAAAGGCGTTCATCTGGGATGCCGGCAGCTGGGACGGGATCCTCGCGATGTCGTTCTATCCCGAAGAGGGTCTCGGGGCGGGTGGACGTGGCCCTCCTATACCGGGATGGGAGATGTCGACGGAATACGTCCTCCACGCGCTGCAGTTCTACTCCGGCTGGTACAGGTATCCGTACCCGGTGGCGATCAACGTGGCCGGGACTGCGCTGGGGATGGAGTACCCGATGATCGTCTTCTGCTCGGTCGAGGCTCGCGGGCTCGGGCTGTTCCTCGTCACGGATCACGAGATCGCCCACACCTGGTTTCCGATGGTTGTCGGGTCCGATGAGCGTCGCTACGCGTGGATGGATGAAGGGTTCGACACCTTCATGAACCACTACTCGCTGACAGACTACGGGGGCGCCGATGCGTGGCCGGCCGATCCCGTACTACCGCGAAACAGCGCGAGGCTCACTCGATCCGAGGATCTCGCCGAGCCGATCATGACGGCGCCCGATGATCTGAGCGAGAGCCAACTCGGCTTCCTCGGATACACGAAGCCAGGGATGGTGCTCTATCTGTTGCGTGAGTACGTCCTGGGTCCTGACGTCTTCGACACAGGGTTCACGACGTACATTGAGCGCTGGGCTTATAAGCATCCTCAGCCCGCCGACTTCTTTCGCACGATGGAGGACGTATCCGGCGAGGATCTTGATTGGTACTGGAACTCGTGGCTTTACGGCACTGGTTACCTGGATCAGGCGGTCACGGATGTCACCCGACAGGACGGGAACAGCACCGTGACCATCCGGAACCGGGGCGACGCCGTGATGCCGATGGAGGTCCGTTTCGTGTTTCGTGACGGGACCGACGAGTGTCGCCGACTACCGGTAGACATCTGGCGCGACGGCGACACGTACACGGTGCAGTTCGAGGGGAAGAACGTGCGGACCGTGCATATCGATCCGCGCGGCATGTTGCCCGACGCGAATCGCAGCAACAACGTCCATGGGCGAGGCGTGGTGACGCGCGTCGCTGAGTGCTGAGGAGGAGCGGCCGCTTGCGTGGCCTTAATTGATCCGAATGGATGCCAGTCGGCCGCGTGGCACAAGGATGATCGTTACGAGATTTTGAAAAAACACCCATTGCCCCGCTAGGGGGGTTGCACAACAAAAAGAATTTTTTTATCATTGGGCGTGCTCAAGGAGGAGGCACCGGCGAGCCGGATCGCCGCACCCTCTGGCAGAAGCACCGGTCGCCCGACTGGCGATAAACCGAAGGGCTTCGGCCCGGAAAACAGACGCCGAACCGCGGATCGGGTGAAGCTGGTACCAGATCGGTGTGGTCTCGAAAGAGAAGCGCAATCGACCGAGACTGAATTGCCAGGAGGCAGAAGGGTTTACTCGAAAGGGTAAGTCAATCGTCCTCTCAGCCCCCGACACTCTTCGGAGTGCGCGGGGGCTGAGTACATCTAGGTACATCTGGAGTCCATGTTGCATGCGGACTCCGCGCCGTAGGCGAGATGGTCATCTTTTCAGTCTATCCCCGTTGCTCCCTGCGCTGCCCTCCGTCCGAGCCTCCGCCCATGCGCTTGGATCCATCACCTCTTCGACGTGCATCTTCGAGGCTGGCTGCCGTCTTCAAGGTCGGCTGCGGTTGGATCAGATGCATGAGCTCGCAACGCCTGGATTAGTCAACGAGCTTCCTTCCTTGACCAGGCCTTTTAGCTGACGCAAGGGCTGATGCCAGGTAGGTTTTTGAAAAAACGAGGCCTCTATGATTGTGGACAAGTTGTGGATAAAAATTGGAAAGCCCTTGTTGTCACACATCAGAAGAGGCCCGGCTTCCGGGATCGTGTTATCCCCGCCAATGTGGATTGAGTCCGTCGATGAGAGAGTCGAGCGTCCCTCGAGGGAACCAGATGGGCCCTCGGCTCATTAGGAAGTGATCTCCGAGATGAGCGATTGGGTATCGTCATGGACCGGGTACCGCCATGGGCCGATCATCGGACGGAGGTGGGAAACGGTGACGAACAATGGTGGCTGGGTGACGCCAGAGCGGTGAGGTCGAGATGAGAAGGACGAGGCGGAGGGTCGTGACACGACCGGAGATGCGCGTCCTGGCGCTGATCGAGGAAGCCGCACATACGTTGAGCGCGCCGGAGAAGGAAGATGTCGGCGCCGACGGATCACTGCGGGAGGTCCTACGCCTTCTGGACGAAGCGCGCGATGCGGCGGAGCGCGTGGAGGCCGAGCGGGATCCCGGGGTCGAATGGGCTCGCCAGCTCGAGGCGGTACGGGTGGGCCGAGCGCTGGCGCACGAGCGCTTCAGGGTCAACATGACTTCGCGTTACGCCGCAGGGCTGACCCTGGCCGTGTTGATTCATGCGGGGCTCTCGCTTTCCTCCCGGGTCTTCGCGCTCCCGACCTGAGACCCAGGGACGAAGCGTTGCTCGCGCTCGACCTGCCTCCCGACCTCCAGGTCCCCTCCTCCCCCGGAACCGATCACGAGGCCGGCCACGCCGATGGTGGCGGCGTTCGAGATCGAGGAGAGCATCACCATAGGAGCGACCACTTTCGAGGCCAATCCAGTTCAGCTGCACGCACCGCTTATGAGAGGATCCGAGCGCGCCCTTGCCGATCGTCCGACATTCGTTGCGTACACACACGCCCCCGAGCTCACCAACCGTGAGGAGGTGATCTACCACCTCTCGGAGCTCTATCCGCACTGGGCGCGAAAGGCCCGCGTCAGAGAGTCGGTGCTCCTTTACCTGTTCATCGACGAGCAGGGCGCCGTCCAGCGGACGGTGCTCGTGGAGTCGAGCGGGCACGATGACTTCGACAACGCAGCGGTGGAGGTCGCCAAGCAGATGGTCTGGACGCCGGCCCTGAACCGAGATCGCGCCACGCCCGTTTGGTTGATGTAGGAGGTCATCTTCGCGGCTGGCAAACCGGTAGTCGGAGGCGGGACTCGGCTGCCGCAAGCGCCTCGTCGTGAATCGCAGGAGTCACCGAGGCGTGCGCTCGGGTTGACTCCGGAACTACCGATTACTACCCTGATGTGTCCCGCCAGTACGCCCAACCGTCCTTTTGTCAGCCGCTGTAATCAGCATTTAAACGCTTTAAATCACGGTCGTATAACGTGATAGCGTGAGGCAAAATGGCAGAATGGTGGGGGCAGCATCAGGTAGGCGGGGGAGAGCCAGCGCCGCCCAAGGCCTCCGGAAACGGCGTCGAGCTCTCGCTCCCGGCCGTCCCCAGGCCGGTTGACAGCTCGGTCCTCTGGACACCCAAGGCCTGGGACTCGGCCGAGCGCCTGGAATCCCACGACATCGCCCTCTTCGTCTGGCAAGCTGCGCTGAGGGAAATCGCGCAGCACCTCTCGGCGCCTGACGGCCGCGAGGGGTACGGCATGTTCTCGGGCCGGCGCGCCCGCTGCCCCGAGTCGGACACGTCATATCTGTCGATCGAGGAGGCGCACCCAGCCCCTCACTCGATGCCAGAGAGCGAAGATCCCGCCGACCTTGCGCGGTTCAGGGAGTTCTGGCTCTCGCTCAGCCTGAAGGTCAGCGCGAACGAGCGGACGCTCGTTGGGTGGTATCACGCCCACCCCAGGTTGGGGATCTCCTTCTCCAAGAGCGACGAGCGGATTCACTTGGCCCATTTTCCGAACCGCTGGCAATGCGCGCTCGTGCTCACCTCACAGGCGGGCAGCCGGGAGGCGGGCTTCTTCCAGCGAGATGCCCGAACCGGTGCTTTCCGAAGCACGCCGGCCGCTTTTTACGAAGTCCTTCCAGTACGGAAACTGAACGGCGGGCGGGCCAAGTCGTGGATCAGCTGGTCCAACTACAAGCCGGATCGCTCGGTCAAGAGCTCCGGGATGTGTTCGAGAGAGGCGGCCTTTGAGCTCGTGATCGACTCCTCCGAGCCCGCTGCTGTCTCGGATCCGGAAGCGCCTACGGGCAATGGGACGAATGGAAACAAGGGGCGGGCAAACGCGGATGACGCTAGTGTGAAGACAGGGGGGGCGCCCGCCCCATCCGATCTGCTGCCCCACTTTCTCAAGGCCAAGAAAGCGCAGCGACGTCGCAGACGGATCCGTCGAACGGCGGCGGCCGCCGCCATCCTCGCGGTCGCGGCCGGCGGACTGACCGCGGCATCGGCCACGGGTCGCGTCGATCTGGCGGCGATGGTCGTAGATGCCCGCTTTCAGACGAGAGCTTTGGCCAGAGCGCTGGCCGAGACCCTCATCCCGACGAATCAGACAGTCGCGGACGGGCAAGCCGGGGCGGTCCCGATGGCGCGCGGGCAAGGCCCCGGAGCTCCGTCCGCGAATTCCGAAATGAGTTTCGCGAGCCCGCCCGGCGACGCTCGCCAGACTCTCCAGGCCCACATCCAGGAGTACGATAGGGTCCGAACGGCGGCGGCCTACGAGGGTGGAACAGCGGCTTGTGAGCCGCTGACGACGGCCTTCAGGCGAGTAGAGGCTGCCGCCGAGACCCTGACGACTGGCTCCGATTGGCCCGCCATCGGGGCCGCCGAAGGCGAGGGACTCGTGGCGGCGATCGAAGAGGTCCGGCGCGACTACAACTCGAGCGGCTGCTCTTCATCTGACTGAGCTGACTGAGCCGGGCCTCCGATCGAGTCGGGCGAGCGCCCGGAGGCGGTCCGCCACCCAGCCGACCCAATCCTGCCCACTCCACAAGTCACGACGATCTGTGACCCGCCTCGCGGGTAGTGAGCCCCAAGATAACCCGCGCGTCGCCGTACCAAGCGAGATCGGATGCACAACCACGACTACGACAAGAAGATCAGGAACGCGAGGCTGCGCGCCCTCCCCATCATCATGCTAGGAGCGATCGGCCTCTCCGGCTGCGCGAGCGGGGGTAGTCAACAGGAGGCCGAGCCCGGCACCGTCGCATCCGGCGAAGCTCCGTCGGATGAGAAGGGGCGATACTTCGTCTTCTCGGGCGAGTTCGATCAGGTCTTGCTGGCCACCAGGTCCGCCGTGCTGCAGGAAGGTTACGACATTCGCGGCGATTACAGCGTCGTTGATGGAGGTCAGCACGTGATCCACGCGGACAAGTTCCCGACTCCTTTCGACGCGGGCACGATTCTCCGGGTAGAGGTCGAATGGCCGGAGCAGTCCAGCCGAGAGGGCCCACGCACCGTGGTTCGCGTCTTTACGACGAGGCGGATCATGTCGAATCTCGAGGTCGGCGGTGATGCGTCGGAGGCGATCTTCCGCCGCATTCACTCGCTTCTCCGGCAGAGCTGACGGGCCTCAAGCCAGCGCCCGAGAGTATCTCGGCCGGGGAACGCTCACGAGCTGACAGCGGAGGAACTGCGTGACCAACGTCTCGGATGGCGCCGTGAGGAATCTACTGAGAATCGAAGGCCTGGGTGTGCTTCTGCTGACCGCCCATGTCTACGGACTCCGGGGCCAGGGCTGGTGGCTCTGGATTCTCCTCTTCCTGGTTCCCGATCTTTCGCTACTCGGCTACCTGGGTGGGCAGCGTCTGGGCGCACGGCTATACAACGCCGTTCACACCTATGTCGCTCCGATGGTGCTGGCGGGCGTCGGCGCGCTCGCCTTTCAGCCGCTTCTCGTTTCCCTCTCGCTTATCTGGGCGGCACATATCGGACTGGATCGGGCGCTGGGTCTCGGCCTCAAGCTACCCGAGGGCTTCGCTCACACGCACCTGGGCACGGTGTCCTGGCCGAAGGGTTGATGCCTACTCGGGCACGAAGATCCGAAACGGCACGTCGGCAACCTCGTCGACCGCCGGACCGCCGCGAAGGAAGCTCAGGATGATCTCCGGAATGCGCCGTGAGCCCAGGAGCAGATCGTCGCTGTGTCCGGCGCCCTCCAAGACGAGATGTCCGCTGTTCCGAAAGCCCTGTCGTACCTCATCCGCATTCGAGACTGGCGTGCGCCCATCCAGAGTTCCGCTGATGAACTGCACGGGGATGCCCGACCGGACGGGCGCCCAGTAGGCTTCGTCGGGAGCTGCATGAGGCCACGCGTCGCAGATGTAGGGCTGGGGGAAGTCCACCGCATCTCCGAGCAGGGTCTCCTCGGCTTCTCTCAGGATCCGGTCCAGCCGCTCGGCCGGCGCGCCAGACGCACAGTCCATGGCGAAGGTCATCGCCAGCATGCTCCGTGACCGGCTGCTGGCGACGAACGGGGCGATCGAAGCGTAGTCGCCCGCCGCCAGCCGTTCGTAGAGCGAGGGAAGCTGACTGAGAATCTGGCGGTTGCCGATCGAGCCGGCGGTAAGCCACTGGATGTCGAACTTCCCGATCGTCAACGGGATCGGCTGGCCCGTGGATGGATGCTGACCCTCTACCGTAACGGCGCTGCGCTCGAGACTGTCAAGCACGGCGCTGACCGAGCCGAGAAAGTCGGGATATCGAGCGCTGGCGAGCGTGTCGGCCCGCACGAGGCTGTCCAAGCGTACCAGCAACTTCTGGGTGCTGCTTGGGAGCTTGAGGGTCTGATCGGGTCCCTCGACGCCGGCGAGCACGGCACGATACACGCCGGCCGGGTGCCTCCTGATCACCGAGAGCGCGAGGTGGGTGCCGTAGCTGATGCCCAGTAGGCTCACCTGCTCCGCTCCCAGCGCCTGCCGAAGAGCCTCCACATCGTCCGCGTTCTCGTTCGTGTGGTAGGCGGCGAGGTCGATACCCAACCCGCGCCAGTAGTCGGCGCATATTCGTGCCCACTCCAGCATCGTCTGCAGGAAGGTCTCTCGCGTGAGCGCCTGCTCGAGCGGATAGACCCACGGATCCTGACAGGTCAGATAGGGGATCGATCCGCGTGTGCCGCGTTGGGCGAGTGCGATGACGTCCCCAGCTTCGCGAAGCGCCATGAAGAGCGGGAAACGGGATCCCCGCGCCGCGTCGATGCCGGAACCCCCAGGCCCGCCGGCCAGATAGATGATCGGCGGTCCGGGGTCGGGCGACGTGCTGGGGAAGCGGACGAAGCCGAGACGGATCATGCGGTCGTTCTGCTTCGCCCGATTCTCCTGCACCCAAAGGAAGCCGTACTGGGCGGCGACCGTGTCACCAGCCTGAGAGACGAAGACGCTGTCGACGGTCTCGAGCAGTCCGGGGGTAGGCTGAGCGGTTGCGGGGATCACGGCACCGACGATCAAGGAAAGCGCCACGGCTCCGGCGAGAGAGAGGCTCTTGGGTCTCATGTTCGCATCAAGCTAGAGGGTTCAAGCCAGCGTCAGGTGTCGCTCGAGCTCCAAGAGGCTCTCGAGGTTGTGCCCGGGCGCGAAGATATCGATGTGGGGAAGAGCGGCCCGCATCCCCCTCGCCGCGGGCTCGTACTGGGAGCTTGATAGTAGCGGATTCAGCCAGATCACCTTCCTGGCTTTGCGGTGCATGGCGCGCATGGCTCGCTCCAGAAGTTTCACATCTCCGCGGTCCAGGCCGTCACTGAGGATCACCATGACGGTCCGCTGGCCCAGCAGGGATCGTCCGTGTTCTCGTACGAACTCGTCCAGGCACTCTCCGATTCGCGTCCCGCCCGACCAATCGTGCACGCGGGTTCCGAGCGAATCGAGCGCGTGATCCACATGCGAAGCCGAGAGCCAGGGCGTCAGTCGGGTCAGGCGCGTGGAGAACACGAAGCTCTCGACATCCCGGTCGCGTCCTGCCGCGAGTAGAAAACGAAGCAGGAAGCGACTGTATCGCTCCATCGAGCCGCTGACGTCGCATAGGAGGACGACGCGCGGCCGCTCCAGCCTTCGCCGCCGCCTGGCCAGCCGAAGGAGCTCGCCGTCGTGTACGACGGCGTCTCGGAAGCTGCGGCGAAGATCGAGCCGCCCTTTGCGGCGGTGCGGACGGTAACGGCGGCTCTTGCGAGTGGCGAGCCGGAGCAGGATCCGGTCGAAGATTCGGTCCACGCGGCGCAGGTCGCGCTCGTCCATCCGTTCGAACGAGCGATGGGAGAGGCGTTCGTCGGGGCTGTAGGAAGCCTCCTCCACGGCTGTGGAATGCCGGGCTCGGCCATCTTCCGCAGCGCCGGCTCGATGAAGACGCTCGAGGACGGTCGTGCCTGCCGCTCCGCCTCCGGCGGCCCCTCGCTCGCCACGCTCCGAGGCCCTCCCGTCCGCGGAAGCTGGCTCCCCGGGTTGACTTCCCCCCCAGAGCGCCCAGAAGCAGCGCTCGTAGGCGGCTTTGTGGTCAGGCGATGAAGTAAAGGCCGCTTCGAGCCCGAAGTACACGTCGAGCCCGTCGGAGGCGTCGAGCTGCTCGAGCGCCTCGCAGGCGGTCAGGGACTCCAAGACCGAGCAGGGCACCCCCTCTTCCCGGAGCGCCCGACCCAGGCGCGCCGTCCACTCGACAGGCCGCTCCATGGGATCCGCGGTCACGAAGGGTCCGACGAAGCGGCGGGCGCGCCCTCCAGGATGTCCCCAAGCCCGTTGGCAACGAGGGCGGCGATGTCATGCCGGTCCTTCAGCAGGCACCCCAGGGTCGCTCGCACTACGTCCTCATCCAGGCTCTGAACCCCGAGAGAGTCGAGTGCCTCCGCCCAGTCCAGCGTTTCTGCGACCCCCGGCGTTTTGTACAGCCGGCCCTCGCGCAGCCGCTGGACGAAGCGGACGATCTCCTCGGCCACGCCGGTAGGCAGGCGCCCGCGGCGGGCGCGCAGGATCCGGAGCTCCTTCTCGAACGATGGGTGGTCGATCCAGAGATATAGGCACCGGCGGCGCAGCGCATCGCTGAGCTCCCGGGTGCTGTTCGAGGTCAGAACGACGTGAGGCCTCGTGGTCGCTTCAATCGTGCCGAGCTCGGGGATGGATATCTGAAAGTCCGACAGCAGCTCCAGCAGAAACGCCTCGAACTCCTCGTCGGCCCGGTCGATCTCGTCGATCAAAAGTACGGGCGGTGAGGGTCGTGTGATGGCTCGGAGAAGCGGACGCTCCAGGAGATAGTCTCGTGCGAAGATCGTCGCCTCCAGCTCTTCCGGGCTCGTGCCGCCGCTCTCCTCGACCCGGATTCGCAGAAGCTGGCGCTGGTAGTTCCACTCGTATAGCGCCGTGTGCACATCAAGCCCCTCGTAGCACTGCAGCCGGATGAGCTCGGCTCCCAGGATCTCGGCCAGCACCTTGGCGATCTCGGTCTTGCCGACGCCGGCCTCGCCCTCGACCAGGAGAGGCTTTCCGAGCGCCCGCGCGAGGTGGACAGCCGTGGCGATGGCGCGGTCCGCCACGTACCCCCGGCGCTCCATCTCATCGGCGATGCTACGGATTTCGTCCCTCAAGCTCGGCCTCCGGGTTCAGTTGTACCCTCTACCATCCTGCTCACGCGGAGGTCCACGACGCGCGTCCCGTCGCCCGGATCGTCAGGGATTCGCCGGCTCCAGCGTTTCTAGAGTGCCGGCGGTCGTGCCGGTGGAGCCCGCGGTGTCTCGCCGCTCGGCCACGGGAGGAAGCACATATGAGAACACGCGGCGTCGCCGAGGCTAGCCCCCGGATTTCGGGACCGGTGGAGCGGGTACCTGCCTCATCAGGGGCCAGAGGGCTTTTCCGAGCCCGTTCCGCCGGTCTCTTCCATCTCGCGATCCTGCTTGCGGCATCGCTTCCGCCGGGCTGCTCGAACCCCCTGGCTACCGAGACCGACGCGTTCGAGGAGAACCTGCGGAAGTGGAACGCGGCGGCCATCGACGCCTACGAGTTCGACTATCGGCTCAACTGCTTCTGCGGGGGCCCGGGAGTCCGGCCGGTCCACATCGCGGTCCGGGCCGGAGCGGTCGTCGCGGTGAGCTTCGCCGATGGCGGACCACCGGAGTCGTACGATCTGGCTGAGTATCCGACCATACCGGACCTCTTCGCGGACGTGGACGCGTCGCTGGCACGGAAGCCGTTTTCCGTTATGGTCGAGTATGACGGGGAGCTGGGCTACCCGAGGGAGCTTTTCGCGGACTTCGTGGAGAACGCGGTCGATGAGGAGCTCGGCTTTCTCGCCACCGACCTGACGCCGATCACGGACTGACGGAGTCCGGCAGGTTACGAGTCGACGGCCAGCGCCACGTCGCGTTCGAACTTCTCCTTGCACCCGGAGCAGCAGAAGTAGTAGGTCGTGTTCTTGTGTTCGAGCGTATGGCGCGCTCCGTCGATCTGAACCTCCATTCCACAGATCGGGTCCAGGGCCACGGTAGGCGGGCGACCGCCGGAGCCTTCGGGGCTATTACCGTCCGAGATCTTTCCGGCTGAGAGGCTCACCTGAGCTGCGGCCGCGACTCGGCCCTCTCGTTTCCGATCGTGCTCGGCCCGGCGCTGAATGAGCTCGGCAAGAATCGAGATCGCGATTTCAGCCGGCTCGCGCGCACCGATGTCGAGACCCGCCGGGCCCACCAGCGGCGTGAGCTCGTCCTCGTCCCACTCCCGGGCGAGCAGGAGGCGTCGCATCTCGTCCGAGCGGCGCGGGCTGGCGATCAGGCCCACGTAGTGGCTGCCGGCTCGCAGCGCGTCCTCGACGGCTTCCATGTCCCACTCGCCGAGCGTCGCCACCACCGCGTACAACCTTGCCTCATCACCCAAATCGGCTTCGAGCCTCTCTCTCGAGTCCGGCTCGTCCAGAAGCCGAACGCGGTAACCGGCCTGCTCGCCCATCGCGGCCAGCGCATGGCTGACTGGAGAATCGCCGTACAGTAGCAGGAGCGAGGCCGGTAGCTGCGGTTCCAGGTATATTTCCACGGTACCCCCGCTATGGCAGGTCATCGGGTAAACGACGGCATCGGGCCGATCCGATCGTGCGTCGGGAGCCAGAACGATGAGGCGCGGGCGGCCGTCGCGCAGCGCCTCCCGTGCCTCCACCCGGACCACGGGTTCGATGCAGCTTCCGCCCAGCCAGCCATAGAGGCCACCGTCGCTCTCGATGATCGCCTTTTGGCCGATCCGGGAAGAGCTGGGCGCCCGGCGCGCTACGACGGTGGCGATCGCGTAGGCTCGCCCCTGCTCCGAGAGCTCGGCAGCCCGCCGGTAGGCCGACTCGTCCGTCACGCCGCGCATGCCTCCGGGCCGCGGAGCCCCGGCTCGTTGCCGGGGCCCTGCCGCGAGGGAGCTACTCCGTAACGCCCGCGTCGCGAAGCGCTGTCCACACCTTGTCCGAGGTAATGGGCATGTCTATGTGCCGAACGCCGTAGGGGGAAAGGGCATCCACCACCGCGTTCACGAACGCCGCCGGCGAGCCCACGCACGGTGACTCGCCCACGCCCTTCGCACCGATCGGGTGGTGCGGAGAGGGAGTGACCGTCCGGTCCGTCTCCCATCTCGGCGTCTCGACGGCTGTCGGAAGCAGGTACTCCATGAAATTGCTTCCGATGATGCTCCCGTTCTCGTCGAAGTCGATCAGCTGCATGGCGGAGATGGCGAAACCCTCCGTCAGGCCGCCGTGAATCTGCCCTTCCACGATCATCGGGTTGATCACGGTGCCGCAGTCGTCCACGGCGACGAAGCGTCGGACCGTCCACTCGCCCGTGCCTTTGTCGATGTCCACGACGCAGATGTACGTGCCGAACGGGAAGGTCAAGTTCGGGGGATCGTAATAGTTGACGGCCTCGAGGCCGGCTTCGACGCCTTCGGGGGTGTTCGTGTATGCCGCAAAGGCGATGTCTCCCATCGATATCGAGCGATCGGGCGCACCCTTAACCCGGAACTCGTACTCCTTCCACTCCAAGTCCTCTTCGGCGACCTCCATCACGTGGGCGGCGATCTTCCTCGCCTTCTCCCGAATCTTCCTTGCCGCGATCGCCGTCGCCGCGCCCGCGACCGGGGTGGAACGGCTGGCGTATGTGCCGAGCCCGTAGGGAGCCGTATCGGTGTCCCCGTGTTCGACGGTGATGTCATCCACCGCGATGCCGAGCTCCTCCGCCAGGATCTGCGCGAAGGTGGTCTCGTGCCCCTGGCCCTGCGTCTGGGCGCCGATCCGGGCCAGCACCTTGCCGGTCGGGTGTATCCTCACCTCGCAGGAGTCGAACATCTCGAGCCCGAGGATATCGAAGGTCTTCCCGGGTCCGGCGCCGACGATCTCGGTGAAGCTCGAGATCCCGATCCCCATGATCTCGCCTCGGGCGCGCTTCTCCTCCTGCTCCTGAAGTAGCTTCTCGTATCCGATCATCTCGAGGGCTTTGTCCAGAGCCGCTTCGTAGTCGCCGCTGTCGTAGCTCCAGCCGAGCGACGTCTCATACGGGAACTGATCGGGCTGGATGAAGTTCTTCCGCCTCAGTTCCACCGCATCCATCCCGATTTCGTCGGCCAGCACGTCTACGGCACGCTCGATCAGGTATGCGGCCTCCGTGACCCTGAAGGAACAGCGGTAGGCGATGCCGCCCGGCGCCTTGTTCGTGTAAACGCCGTCCACTTCCACGAACGCGTTCTCCAGATCGTACGACCCGGTGCAGATGTTGTAGAGGCCGGCCGGGAACTTCGAGGGTTGGGCGGCGGCGTTGAAGGCTCCGTGATCGGCCAACGTCTTCACGCGCAGCCCCCGGATCCTCCCTTCCTTGGTGGCGGCGAGCTCCGCCCGCATGTGGTAATCGCGCGCGAAACCGGTGCTCGAGAGGTTGCCGGTTCGGTCCTCCGTCCACTTGACCGGCCGCCCGAGCGTGAGCGACGCGACGGCCGAACAAACGTACCCGGGATACACCGGCACCTTGTTGCCGAAGCCTCCCCCCACGTCCGGAGAGATGATGCGGATCTTGTGCTCCGGCAGGCCCGCCACGAGCGCGAACACGGTCCGGTGCGCATGGGGCGCCTGCGAGGTCATCCAGATGGTCATCTTCTCGTTGGTCGCGTCCCAATCGGCCACGCAGGCACAACACTCGATCGGCGCCGGATGGCAGCGCTGGTAGAGCATGTCCTGCTCGATCGTGACCTCGGCCTCTTCGAAGATCCGGTCGGTAGACTCACGGTCACCGGATTCCCAGTGGAAGATGTGATTCGTCTTTTCCTCGCGATCCTCGCGGAGGACCGGCGCACTGGCGTCCAAAGCCATGTGGGGGTCCACGAGAACGGGAAGCTCCTCGTAGTCGATCCGGACGGCTGCCGCGCCGTCCGCGGCCGCGAAGCGCGTCTCGCCGACAACTGCCGCCACCTCCTGTCCCTGGAAGAGCACCTTCCCCGTGGCGAGCACCATCTGCTGATCGTGCGACAGGGTGGGCATCCAGGAGAGGTTCGCCGCCGCCAGGTCCTCGCCCGTGATCACCGCCAGGACACCCGGGATCTCGAGCGCCGCGGAGGTGTCGATGCTTCCGATTCGCGCGTGAGCGAAAGGCGATCTGACGAGCTCCAGATAAACCATGTTCGGAAGCTTGACGTCGTCGACGTAGCGGCCCTGTCCACGGATGAAGCGTGCATCCTCCTTACGCTTCACCGAGCAGCCCAGACCCCCGAGCTCCTGTGGAGTGCTCATTCCTCACCTCCTTCGGACGCGCCGCTCCCGCTTCCGGCATCGCCGCCCGTGCCCGTGCCGTTCTCGGCCATGGTTCGTGCGGCGCTCTGGATCGCGTGCACGATGTTCTGATAGCCGGTACACCTGCAAAGATTGCCGGAGATCGCCATGCGAATCTCGGCTTCACTGGGCTCCGGGCTGGACTCCAGAAGTGCCGTTCCGGTCAGCATCATGCCCGGCGTGCAGTAGCCGCACTGAAGTCCATGCTCCTCCTTGAACGCTTCCTGGATCGGGCTCAGCTCGCCGTTGCTCGTGAGCCCTTCGACCGTCGTGAGGGCCTGTCCGTCGGCCTGCACGGCGAACATCGTGCAGGACTTGATCGGGGTCCCGTTCAACAGGATCGTGCATGCGCCGCAGTGCGTCGTATCGCAGCCGATGTGGGTTCCGGTGAGCCCCAGCTCGTCGCGCAGGAGGTGCACGAGCAGCATTCGGGGCTCGACGTCGGCCGTGTACTCGGCACCATTGACTGTGACCGATACGGACATCGTCGTGGCCATCGTCATCTCCTCCTAGCCGGTCAGGAAGCGGCGCGAGCGAGATCGACCGAGCGGCGTAGCGCCCGTCCGGTCAGCACCCGCACCATGTCGCGCTTGTACGCTTCGGAACCTCTCGTGTCGGCCGTCGGGCTGGAGGCCTCCGCCGCCTTCACGGCCGCCGCCTCGATGGCCGCGTCATCGGCGGCGGAAGCCAGGAGCTCCCCCTCCGCGGCCGATGCCCGCAGGCTGGTCGCGCCCACGGCCGTGAGCCCGATCCCCGCCGCGCTCACGCTGCCGTCCTCGGCCAGCGTGATCTGGGTTGCCACGCCTACCGTGGCGAAATCTCCCACCTTCCGCTCGAGCTTCTCGTACGCGCCCCCCTGGCCGTCGCTCGCTGCCGGGATGCGGATCCCGGTCACGAGCTCGTTCGGCTCGAGCGAGGTCACGAAGGTGGTGAGGAAGAGCTCGTCGATCGGAAGAGTGCGCTCGCCGCCTGCCCGCCGCACCGTGAGCTCGGCCCGGTAGGCCAGCATCACGGCGCCCCAGTCGCCCGCGGGATCGGCGTGAACGAGCGATCCGCCGACGGTGCCGCGATTGCGCACCAGCGGGTCGGCGATCACCTGCGCGGCGTCGGCCAAGAGCGGATAGCGGTCGCGGACGACGTCGGACTGCGCAATCGTCGCGTGGCGGACCATGGAGCCGACGTGGAGGAGCCCGTCTGACTCCTCGAAGCGCTCGAGCTCCGCTAGTCCGTTCACGTCGACCACAGTGCCGGGCTCGGCGAGCCGAAACCGCATGGCCGGAATCAGGCTCTGCCCGCCCGCGAGGATCTTGGCTTCCCACCCGTGCTCGTCGAGCAGGGCGAGCACCTCGTCGATGTCGGAGGGGTGATGATAGTCGAACGCAGCCGGAATCATGGGGCGGCTCCTTTGAGGGTCCTTCAGTCCAGGATAAGGTCCATGCCCCGGCTGACGCTATGCCCGAGCGGCCCTCCATCACGGGGTAGGTGGCGACGGCGGCCGCGACTGGTGGAGGGAAGCCTTCTTCCCAACCTTGGTGATGAGAAAGGCAGGCGACGCTGACTGAAGAGACCGACAAGCCCGGCGGACCAGAGCCCGATCTTTCGGTGCTGCGCATGGACCGCGAACGAGCGGAGAAGAAGGCCGGCGGGAGTGGTCGCTCCCGCCGGCTGGTCGCGTGGCTCGTGCTCTTCGCTGCCGCGGCCATCCTCGCAGTCGTTGGCGTCCCTCGGCTGCCCTGGATGACCCCGGAGATCGAGGCCGCGACGGTGCGCGTCCTGGCTCCCGGCGAGGCCTCCCAGGTTCTGACGGCCACCGGCTATACCTATGCTCGCGAGCGAGCGTCGGTGGGCGCCAAGATCATCGGTCGGGTCGAGCGCCTGCTGGTGGAAGAGGGCGACCGGGTCGAGCGGGGCGACACCATCGCGGTCCTGGACAGCGATGACCTCGTAGCGGCGCTGAGGCAGCGTCGCGCGTCGTTGCTGGAGGCGCGTGCCAACCAGACGGACGCCCAGCGGCAGGAGGCGCGCTTCGCCCGGCTCCTCGCCGAGAACGCGATCGCGCAAGCCGAATACGATGCCGAGGCGACCCGGCTCGAGGTGGCCGAAGCTCAGGTCGCCGTGGCCGAGGCGAGCTTGGCCAACGCCCGGGCGAGGCTGCAGTACGCGGTCATCACGGCGCCGATACCGGGCGTGATCATCGAGCGGCGAATCGAGGTGGGCGAGATGGTGGCGCCCGGCGGCTTCACCACGCAGCAAGCCACCGGCGCCATCGTCCGGATCGCGAACCCCGAATCCCTCGAGGTGGAGGCAGACATCAACGAGAGCTACATCTCGCGCCTCTCGCTCGGGCAGCCGGCCGTCATCCGGGTAGACGCGGTCCCCGGCCGCGAGTACCACGGGCATCTTCGTCAGATCGTCCCGACCGCTGATCGCCAGCGGGCAGTCGTCGAGGTGAAGGTCACGATCGACGACAGGGATGATCGAGTCCTGCCGGACATGAGCTGCAACGTCGCCTTCCTCGAGGAGGAGGCTGCGGAGGAGAGCGCGGCGGCTCGTCAGGCGATGGTGGTCGCGCCAAAGGCCGCGGTCCTGCAGGATGCCGATGGGCCCCACGTCTTCCTCGTCGTGGATGGCCGCGTTCGGCGCACCGTCGTCGAGCTCGGAGCGGAAGTGGGCGATGACGTGGAGATCCGTTCCGGCTTGAGCGGGGGGGAGCGCGTCGCCGTGACCGGGGTTGCCGGGCTGGAGGACGGTCGCCGGGTTCGTATTCGGTAGCGACTTGGAGCGGATCGCCAAGGGCGAGATTCTGGCGTGTCGCTGCTAGAGCGTCGAGGCTTCGCATGAAGGAGGGCGAATGAGCGATCCGGTCGTCCGGATTGAGGACGTGAGCAAGGTCTACGGGGGCGATCGGCTGCGCGTCGAGGTGCTCGCGGAGATGAATCTGGAGGTTGCCGAAGGCGACTTCGTGGCCCTCATGGGGCCGTCGGGTTCCGGGAAGACCACTCTGCTCAACCTGATTGCCGCGGTGGACGGACCGACCTCGGGGCGGGTGATCGTGGCCGGCCAGGACACCTCCCAGCTCAGCGAAAGCGCGCTCGCGCCGTGGAGGCATCGTCACATCGGCTACATCTTCCAGCTCTACAACCTGATCCCTGTCCTCACCGCCTACGAGAACGTGGAGCTTCCGCTCACGCTGAGTCGACTGAGCTCCGCCGATCGGCGCGCCAAGGTCGAGACCGCCCTGGACGTCGTCTCCCTGACGGATCGAAAGGACCACTATCCGCGCGAGCTCTCCGGCGGCCAGGAGCAACGCGTGGCGATCGCCCGAGCCGTCGTCACGGATCCGACCGTCCTGTTGGCCGACGAGCCCACGGGAGACCTCGACGCCGAGAGCGCGGAGGGAGTCCTGCGGCTCATGGAGAGGCTCAACGACGAGTTCGGCAAGACGATCATCATGGTGACCCACGATCCACGCGCCGCGAAGCATGCGCACCGCTTCCTTCACCTCGACAAGGGCAAGCTGTGGAGCGATTCGGAGGAAGCCGCCACGGGCGTAGGCAGTGCAGCTTCTTCCCCGGGGAGTGAGGAATGAGGAGACTCGTCTGGCGCAACCTGCTGCGGAACAAGCGCCGGGCGGCGTTCACCGTTGCCAGCCTCACGTTGGGGGTGATGCTCCTGTGTGTCCTTGGCGCCCTCCTGCAAACGTTCGATCCGGCCCAGACGGAGGCGTCGGAGAACCGGGTAGTGGTGCGGCACGCGGTCTCGCTCCAGTTCGACCTGCCCGAAGCGTACTGGCGACGGCTGGAGGGCCTGGACCACGTAGAAGTCGTCTCTCCGCTCTCCTGGTTCGGCGGCATCTACAAGGACACGAGGCGCGAGAACTTCTTCTCCCAGTTCGGGTCGGATCCGGAGACTCTCCTCGCCGCCTTCGACGACTTGGAGATCGAGCCGGAGGCCGCGGCGGCCTGGCTGGCGGAGCGCCGGTCGTTCATAGCTGGCCGAGCGCTCGCCGAAAAGCACGGCTGGGAGATCGGTGATGAGATCTTCCTGCAAGGGGAGATCTACCCGATCGACCTGAACCTCGTGCTGCGCGGCATCTTCACCGACTCACAGGACGAGGCGCAGGAGAATCAGATCTTCTTCCACCGGGACTACATGGAAGAGGCGCTCGGCAATCCGGGGCAGGTCGGGACCTTCTGGCTGTTGGTCGACGATCTGGAAAACGTACCGGAGGTGATCGAGGCGACCGAGGCGATGTTCGAGAACTCGGAGGCGCGGGTGAAGGCGGAGACGGAGCAGGCGTTCGTCCTCGCCTTCGTGCAGATGATGGGGAACGTGGAGCTTCTCTTCGGGGCGATCGGCTTCGCAGTGATCGTCTCGGTGTTCTTCATCACGGCGAACACCATGGCCATGGCGGTACGCGAGCGGAGCACGGAGGTATCGGTTCTCAAGACGCTTGGCTTCGGGCGAGGGAAGGTGCTCGGCGTGTTGACGGCAGAGGCGATGGTTATCGGCATCGTGGGAGGCCTTCTAGGTGTGACGCTGGCCGCCACCCTGCTCAGCCTCGCGGCCGGGGCACTTTCGTCAGAGCTGTTGCTCTTCCAGACGCTGACCCTACGGTCCGATGTGGCGTTGCTCGGATTGGCGGCGGCGTTGGGGATCGGTACGCTCTCGGGCCTCGTGCCGGGCTATGCCATGGCGCGGCGCTCGGTCGTCGATGGGCTGCGCAAGGTGGCGTGAGGCGAGGATGAAGCTACCCATCAAGTACAGTGCGAGAAGCCTGTTCGTCCGCCGCGGCACGACGTCGATGACGATCGCCTCGGTGGCCTTCGTGGTTCTCGTGTACATCGGCGTCCTGTCGCTCGCCGGCGGGCTCTCGTCCGCGTTCTCCGCCTCGGGGAATCCCTCGCACGTCGTCGTTCTTCGCGAGGGCGCTCTGAGCGAGACGAGCAGCTTCTTCCCGCTCGAGCGCGGTCGCGAAGTGATGACCCTCCCCGGTGTCGCAAGCAACGAAGACGGGACGGCTTTCGCCGCCGGCGAGGTCATCATCCTGAACAACCTGCCTCGCCAGGACGGCTCGATGAGCAACGTGACCTTCCGCGGCGTAGCTCCCCAGTCGTTTCGGCTCCGGCCGGAGGTCAGGGTTCTCGATGGCCGTCGCTTCGAGCCTGGCAGAGCGGAGTTGATCGTGGGACGAAAGCTCGCCGGTCGCTTCCCCGACCTCCGCCTCGGATCCGAGATCACGATCGGCCAGCTCGTCTTTCGGGTTGTCGGGATCTTCGAGGCGGGCGGTTCCAGCTTCGGCTCGGAAGCGTGGGGGGCCGCCGAAGATCTGAGTGGTGCGTTTCGGCGCGAGGGGTACTTCTCGTCGGTGTTGTTGAGTACCGCTTCCCCGGCCGATGCTGACGCCCTGGTAGAGCGGATCGAGGGCGATCAACGCCTGCGGGTGAGGGCTCTCACGGAGTCCGAGTACTACTCACAGCAGACCGCCGAAACCACGAGGCAGTTCTTGGTGCTGGCGAACATCCTGGCTGTGGTCATGGCTGTCGGAGCCTGCTTTGCCGCCGCGAACACGATGTACGCGGCGGTGTCGGCCCGTACACAAGAGATCGCGGCGCTCAGGGTGCTGGGCTTCAAGAGACGGAGCATCATGGGGGCCTTCCTGATCGAAGCCGCCCTTCTCGGGCTGGTTGCAGGGATCGTCGGCGTGCTGCTCTCGCTGCCACTCAACTTGATCAGCACGGGAACCACGAACTTCCTCACGTTCAGCGAGATCAGCTTCTCCTTGAGGACGACGCCGGTGGCGCTTCTGGGCGGCGTGACTTTGGCTGTTCTCACCGGAGTGGTCGGAGGACTTCCTCCTGCCTGGTCCGCCGCGCGCAAGCCGATTCCCGAGGCGATGCGAGCGGTCTGACTCCGATCGGCGCTTGCGGGGAGCGTCGCCTCGATCGACTTTCGGCGCCGACCGGACGACGCCGACGCGGGTCGCCGCTCCCATGCAAGAAAAAGGAGACACCACGTGGCGATCGAGATTCAGAAGAGCTTCGAGATCAACCAGACGGTGGAGGAGGTGTGGGATTTCCTGACCACCCCCGAGCGCGTCGTGGAATGCCTGCCTGCGGCGAAGCTCACCGAGAGAGTCGACGACCGGAACTTCCGCGGCGAGATGGGCATCCGGTTGGGTCCGATCGGCGTGACCTTCGAGGGCATCATCCACTTCGACAAGCTGGACGTCGAGAACCGCGAGGTCTCGATGCATGGCGAAGGGAAGGATGCGCGAGGCTCGGGCAGCGTGAAGATGCAGATGAACAGCAAGCTCCGGCCCATGGATAATGGCGGAACCCACGTCGACGTGTCGCAGAGCGTCAGCCTGGCGGGCCGCCTGGCCTCGTTCGGCCGCGGCGGCATCATCCAGAACGTGGCCGACTTCATGTTCGGCCGTTTCACCGACTGCATGACGCAGAAGCTGGAGGGCTGATGCCCCTCGTGGCCCGCCGGCTCGTGGACCACAAAGGTCTGGCTGGCGGCGGGCTACTCCAACCGGTCGAGCTTGTCCAACTCGGCCTCGTACTGCTCCAGCGTCATGGGGCCGCTCACGAACTTCTTCTGGAGCACCTCTAGCGGCGTCTCTCGCCGGGCCGCTTTCATCTCCCCATTTCGCGATCGGGGCTGCGGGTTTCCGCCGAGCCACTCCTCCCGTCCGCTCGCCAATCGCGGCTGCGACTCCATGCCCGTCATCCCTCCGTCGGTCATACGGTCGCGCATCCGCTCCCGGTGTCCGCGGATCCTTCTCGCTCCCAAGCGACAGCCTCCACGGCAGTTCATCAAGAAGACCGCGATCGCCACCCAGATTACCCAGTCAGGCATCGTCCCATTCCTTCGTCTCGATCCGCGTTCCAGTCAGCTCAGCTCTTGCTGCTTGCCCGCTTGCCCGGTCCGGGCCAGCTCTCCTCGACCTCTCGTGTCGCGCGCTCCAGGATCTCCTGCAGCCTTCCGAGCGCCTCGGGATCGGCCGTCTTCCGCGTCGCTCGTTCGAAGCTGACCTGCGCCAGCCGAACGAAGGAGCGGGTGAGGTCGCCCATTCCGCCCGTCGAGAGACGGTCGGTGAAGTCGGAGAAACGGTCGGTGAAATCCGACACGCGATCACCGTGCTTACCAAGCAGCGCGCGCCCCTCATCCGTGATGCGGTAAACGCGCTTGCCCTCCTGCTGCTCCGAGATCACGCAGCCCTGGTCTTCAAGCAGCTGCAGGGTAGGGTAGACGGAGCCCGGGCTTGGCGAGTAGGCGCCGCCCGAGTCCTCCTCGAGGCGACGGATGATCTCATAGCCGTGCATCGGCTGGTCGTCGAGGAGGCTGAGGATCACGTACTTGAGGTCGCCGCGTCGTCCGAAACGCTGCCGGCTTTTTCCGCTCCGAACGCGGGGGCCGAAGGCGGCGAAGCCCGGGCCGCAGAACGCAGCCCACTCGCCGAATCCGAAATCGTTGCATTTACGGCCCATCCCTCGCTCTCCCGTTCTTCCGACGGTACGCCCGCGGGCGATCGTCGAGTCAAGTTACGATATATCGGTAACGAACGATAGCGATATATCGCTACAACGTCAAGCGGGCCGGACTACATCGGCGGGCCAACTCGCCGTATCTTGCTCGGTGTTGCCGTAAGAGACCTCGACCGAAGGGAGAACGTCTTGCCGAAATTCGTCATCGAGCGCGATTTGCCGGGAGCGGGTAGCCTCACGGATGAACAGTTCCAGAAGGTCGCGCAGAAGTCCTGCGATGTCCTTCGAGCCCTCGGCCCCGACATCCAGTGGGTGCAGAGCTACGTCTCCGATGAAAAGCTGTACTGCGTGTACATCGCGAAGGACGAGAACCTGCTCCACGAGCATGCAGAGCGGGGCGGCTTCCCGCTGACTCGCATATCGAGAGTCGAGCGGATGCTCGATCCCACGTCCGAGGAGGGAGCACCGGAAGCGACAGCTTAGCCTGCCAGACAGACCGTAGGAGCCATGATGAGCGACGACGCGAAGCTCCCGCGATACAAGAAGACCCACATCGGGGAACATCGACTTCGTCCCGAGAGCCTGATGATGAGCTACGGTTATGATCCGGCGCTCTCGGAGGGCGCGCTGAAGTCCCCGATCTTCCAGACATCCACCTTCGTGTTCGAGAACGCCGAGGCGGGAAAGGCCTACTTCGAGATCGCCCAAGAAGGGCCCGACCGAGCGTTCCGGCCTCATCTACAGCCGCCTCAACAATCCGGATCTGGAGATCCTCGAGGATCGTCTGACGCTGTGGGACGAGGCCGAGGCCGCCGCCGTCTTCGAGAGCGGCATGGCGGCGATCTCCACCGCCCTACTCGCCTTCCTGAGACCGGGAGACGTGTTGCTGCACAGCGAGCCGCTGTACGGGGGGACGGACTATCTGGTGAATCACATCCTGCCCGAGTTCGGGATCAGGTCCGTTCCGTTTCCCGCGGGACGACCGATCGCCGATGTCGAGGAGGGCATCCGCGAGGGCGTGGGCAACGGTCCGCTCAAGGTCGTCTTCATCGAGACGCCCTCGAACCCGACCAACGCTCTGGTCGATATCGAAGGCACGGTCGGTCTGGCCCGCTCGCTGGGGAAGGACGGCGAGCCTCCGATCGTCATGGTGGACAACACTTTCCTGGGCCCGCTCTGGCAGCATCCGATGCGTCACGGCGCCGACCTCGTGCTCTACTCCGCGACGAAGTTCATCGGGGGCCACAGCGACGTGATCGCCGGCGCGTGTCTGGGAGGCTCCGAGGCGCTCGACACGGTCCGGACGCTGAGGACTTTCATCGGCTCCGGGGCGGATCCCTGGACCGGGTGGTTGCTGATGAGGAGCCTCGAGACACTCAAGATGCGTATGACAGCACAGGTGAAGAACGCCAGGTACGTGGCGGATTATCTTCAGGACCACCCGAAGGTGCGCGGCGTGAACTACCTGGGCCTGATAACCGAGGATCACCCCATGTTCGGCGTGTATCGCACCCAGTGTCTCGCTCCGGGGTCACTGATCTCCCTTGATGTCGAAGGCGGCGAGGAGGGGGCGTTCCGGTTCTTGAACGCCCTCGAGCTCGTCAAGCTGGCCGTCAGCCTCGGCAGTACCGAATCGCTGGCGGAGCATCCCGCGGCCATGACGCACGCGGACGTGCCTCCCGCGGAAAGGGAGCGGGAGGGGATCGGTCCTTCGATGGTGCGGATCTCGGTGGGCGTGGAGCACTACGAGGACATTTTGGCGGACCTGGAGCAGGCGCTGGCCGCCATCTAGCGGCGGGCGGCGGGGAGGAGCCATGGACGCGACACAGGCCGTAGCCATCGGCGTGACGGTGAACGGCGAGCGATACGAGCGCTCGGTCGAGCCGCGCCTCCTCCTCAGCGACTTTCTGCGCCACGAGCTCGGCCTATCGGGCACGCACGTGGGATGCGAGCACGGCGTCTGTGGTGCGTGCACGGTCCTGCTCGACGGTGAGCCCGTCCGGGCGTGTCTCGTCTTTGCCGTTCAGGCAGACGGCTCCTCGATCGGCACCGTGGAAGGGCTCGAGCGGGACGACGGCCTGCACCCGCTTCAGGCCGCCTTCAAGGAGGCCCACGGCCTCCAGTGCGGCTTCTGTACTCCCGGGATCCTCATGACGATGGTGGCGTTTCTGGACGAGGTCCCCGATCCGACCGAGCTCCAGGTGAGGGAAGCGTTGTCGGGTAACCTCTGCCGCTGTACCGGCTATCAGAAGATCGTGGAGGCGGTCGAAGCGGCGGCGGCCGACCTCGGAGGGAGCCGGTGAGCTCTCGCTATTTTGGGGCGCGAATCCGGCGAAACGAGGACGAGGCGCTCCTCACGGGCAGGGCCACCTTCGTCGACGACGTGCAGCTACCCGGCATGCTGCACGCCGCGTTCGTGCGCAGCGAGGTGGCGCATGGTCTCCTTCGAGGCGTGGACGCGGCGCCTGCCCTCGAGCGTGCCGGTGTGATCGGGGTCTTCACGGCGGCGGACCTCGGCGAGTACTGGCAGCCCGGGCCGCTGCTCGTGCCTCCGGCGCCGATCGAGGGACTGACCTTCCAGGCGCGGACCCAGGTGCCGCTCGCCAGAGATAAGGTCCAACACGTCGGAGAGCCGATCGCCGTCGTCGTGGCGGAGAGCCGCTACGTGGCCGAGGACGCGGTGGAAGATGTGATCGTGGATCTCGAGCCTCTGGAGGCCGTGGCCGACGTCAGGGCCGCCCTTGCCGAGGGAGCTCCGGTCATCCACGAGGACCTCGGATCCAACCTGGCGGCGCACGCCGTTCAAACGAAGGGCGATTACGATGCTGCACGCGCCGCGGCCGATCTCGTCCTCGCGCGAGAATTCACGTACGACCGGGGCGTCTCGGCGGCGATGGAGAACCGCGGGGTCCTGGCACAGTGGGACGAGCGCTCGGCCCAACTGACCGTCTGGGATACCACCCAGGCTCCGATCCCGATCCGCAACGGGCTCGCCGCGATGCTGGGACTCTCCGAGTCGCAGGTTCGGGTCGTGGCTCCGTTTATCGGCGGCGGCTTCGGCCCCAAGATCATGATGTTCTATCCGGACGAAGTGCTCCTCCCCTGGATCGCGATGCGCCTCGGCCGGCCGGTGAAGTGGATCGAGGACCGGTTCGAGAACTTCTTCTCGACGACCCAGGAGAGGGGTCAGCTGCACGAAGCCGAGATCGCGCTGAGCTCGGATGGGCGGATCCTGGGGGTGAAGGACGTGTTCGTGCACGACACGGGCGCCTACAACCCGTATGGCCTCACCCTGCCGATCAACACGCAGTGCACATTGCTCGGTCCCTACGACGTCCCGAGCTACTACAGCGAGTTCCGCGTCGCGTTCACGAACCGCCCGATCGTGACGCCGATCCGGGGAGCCGGGCGGCAGCAGGGCGTGTTCATCATGGAGCGTCTCCTCGACCTTGCGGCCCGTGAGATGGGACTGGATCGGGTCGAGATCAGGCGTCGCAACTTTCTCTCGCCGGACGCGTTTCCGCACGACCACGAGATCCTCTACCAGGATTTCGCCCCGCTCGTCTACGACAGCGGCGACTACGAGCCGGCGCTGGACAAGGCGATCGAGCTGATCGGGTACGAGCCGGGAGGTGCGGTCCCGCGCGAGCCGGACGGAGGGGGTCCGGCTTCGGGAGGAGATAGGTCAGTTCACCGCGAGCGCCTGCGGGGAATCGGGATCGTCTCCTACATCGAGGGCACGGGCATCGGGCCCTACGAAGGCGCCAGGGTCCGCGTCGAGGCGAGTGGAAAGGTCTGCCTGGTCACGGGCGTGGGCACGCAGGGACAGGGGCACTTCACGTCCTTCGCGCAGATCGTTGCGGACCAGCTCGGCGTGGGGGTTACCGATGTCCGGGTCGTGACCGGCGATACCCGCGAGTTCCACTGGGGAACAGGCACGTTCGCCAGCCGCGGCGCCGTGGTCGCGGGAAACGCCTGCCACGCCGCGGCCGTCGCCGTCCGGGAGAAGATCCTTCGGAAGGCGAGCGAGATCCTGGAGGTTGCGGAGGAGGATCTGAAGCTCTCGGAGGGTGTGGTGAGGGTGCAGGGGGCGCCCGATCTCTCCATCGGGCTCGGCGAGCTCGCGCTCCGTTCGAATCCCCTGCGTGGCGCGGTGGAACCCGGAACGGAGCCCGGCCTCGAGTCCACCGCCTACTTCGGCCCCCGGCGCGGCGCCACCGCGAGTGGAGTCCACGCGATGGTCGTGAGCGTGGACCCGGAGACGGCGATGGTCGAGGTGGAGCGGTACGTCGTCGTGCACGACTGCGGCAGGGTCATCAACCCGCTGATCGTGGAGGGCCAGATCCACGGCGGCGTCGCTCACGGGCTCGGAAACGCGTTCTACGAGGAGCTCGACTGCGATTCCGAGGGCCAACTTCACAACGCCTCCTTCATGGACTACCTGTTGCCGACGGCCACCGACGTGCCGCCGATCCGGACCGCGCACATCGAGACTCCATCGCCCCTCAACCCCCTGGGCATCAAGGGCGTGGGCGAAGCGGGGGCGATCCCGGTCGCGGCGCTGTTCGCCCAGGCGGTGGAAGACGCCCTGAAGGAGTGGGCTCCGGGACTCGAGGTTCGCGACATCCCCCTGAGCCCGAACCGTCTCTTCGCGCTCATCGAGAATGCCCGGGCCGGCGGTGGGGAGAAGGGCGCGTGAAGCCGGCGGCCTTCGAGTACCATGCTCCCGATTCTGTCGAGGAGGCGCTCGGCCTGCTAACGGAGCACGGCTGGGATGCGAAGGCTCTGGCCGGCGGTCAGAGCCTCATCCCGGCCATGAACTTCCGGCTTGCACGGCCCGCCGTTCTCGTCGACCTGAACCGGATAGACGAGCTGGCGTTCATCGGCCGCAACGAGGATGGAGGAGGGGACGGTGGGCCCGGCCCGGGCGGCGTGCGGATCGGAGCCATGACTCGGCAAAGGGCGGTGGAGAGGAGTGAGCTGGTGGCCGAGCTGGCACCGCTACTCACCGAGATGATGCCTCACATCGCTCACCCCCAGATCAGGAACCGAGGGACGTTCGGCGGAAGCGCCGTGCACGCCGATCCGGCCTCCGAGATTCCCGCCGCCCTGCTCGCCCTGGACGCGAGCTGTCGGGTACGCGGGCCGGAGGGTGAGCGCTGGGTCCGAGCGGAAGAGTTCTTTCTCGGCCTCTTCGGCACGAGCCTGGAGCCGGACGAGCTCCTCATGGAGATCGCTTTGCCTGGCCGACGGCAGCGGACGGGGTGCGCGTTTCGGGAGATCGCCCGCCGTCAGGGCGACTACGCGCTGGCCGGGCTGGCGACCAAACTGGCCCTCGACGCAGAGGGGCGCATCCAGGAGGCTCGCCTCGCCTATCTGGGAGTAGGGGGTGCCCCGGCTCTGGCTACGAGCGCGGCGGCCGTCCTGGTCGGAGAGAGGCCCACCGCCACGGTTGTCGAGGACGCCGCACGCACGGCTTCGGGAGAGCTCGAACCGATGGAGGACATGCACGCGTCGGCGAGCTATCGCAGCCGGCTCGTGGAGGTGCTCACGCGCGAGGCCCTGGCGGTAGCGGCGGAGCGAGCCTCCGGCTCTAGTTGAGCCGCCTCGGCGAGGTCGAACGGGCGGGTCTCGTCGAGCTGGCGGGCGAGTTGCCTCCGGGTCCCTTCAGCAACGCCGATCTGGCCCCGACGCGGATCACGGAGCGCTCCTGGAACCGGTGGAACCTGGCCTCGCTCTGGGTCGCCATGAGCGTGTGCATCCCGACCTACATGCTCGCGGCCAGCATGATCGAGAGCGGGATGAACTGGTGGCAGAGCCTGATGACCATCCTGCTCGGCAACGCCATCGTGCTCGTCCCCCTCGCGATCAACGGCCACGCGGGCACCCGGTACGGGATCCCGTTCCCGGTGTACGCACGGGCCGCATTTGGGCTGAGGGGCGCGCACGTGCCCTCGCTGCTGCGCTCGATCGTGGCATGCGGCTGGTTCGGCATCCAGACGTGGATCGGCGGGCTGGCGATACACGTCCTTCTGTCGACTCTCTGGCCGACGTGGGCCCGGATGGGAGGCTCGTGGGAGTTCATGGGGTACGGCTTTCCGCACTATCTGAGCTTCCTGATCTTCTGGCTCATCAACATGTACTTCGTCTGGGCGGGGACGGAGTCCATCAAGTGGTTGGAGGCGCTGTCAGCGCCGGTCCTGCTGTTGATGGGCGCCGCTCTCTTCGTCTGGGCAGTGAGCCGGGTAGGGGACCTGGGCACGATCCTACGAGAGTCGAACGCGCTGATCCGTGCAGAAGAACCGCTTCCCACCTCTCGTTTCCTGCTCGTGCTCTTCCTACCCTGGCTGACCGCGATGGTCGGATACTGGGCGACGCTGTCGCTGAACATCCCGGACTTTACGCGCTATGCGAAGAGCCAAAAGGACCAGCTCTCGGGGCAGGCGCTGGGTCTTCTCACGACCATGCCGCTCTTCGCTTTCGTAGGGGTCGCCGTGACGAGCGCGACCCTGGTCATCTACGGCGAAGCGATCTGGAACCCGATCGACCTCCTGGCTCGAGTGACGGCCGAGGCCAACAGCCCGCTCCTAGGGCTCGGGGCGATGTTCTTCCTCGTCGTCGCCACGCTGAGCACGAACATCGCCGCGAACGTCGTCGCACCCGCCAACAGCTTTGCCAACCTGGCACCGCGCCGGATAAGCTTCCGGATGGGCGGAACGATCGCGGGTCTCATCGGGATCGCCATCGTTCCCTGGAAGCTTCTGGACATGTACCAAGTCTGGCTCATCAGCTACTCGGGACTGCTGGGCGCCGTAGGGGGCGTGGTCGTGTGCGACTACATCCTGGTTCGGAGGACCAGGCTCGACCTGGCCGGCCTCTACCGGAAGGCGGGGCCCTACTGGTATCAAGGAGGGATCAACCGATCGGCGATCATCGCCCTCGTCGCCGGGATCGGCGTCGCTCTGATCGGAACCCTGGACGAGCGTCTTGCTTTCCTTTTCCAGGGAGCGTGGTTTTCGGCTGCGAGCGTGTCGTTTCTCGTCTATCTGGGACTGCAGCGCGCTGGCTCGAGGGGTGTCGATGTGCCAGCGTGAGCCGGCTCGACAGGAGGGCGATGAGAATGCCGGATGTCGACTGTTTGAAGGGGCTTGAGGGGAGCTCGAGGGGAGGAGCTCGATGAAGGAGTTTTACACGACCTCGAGCCTGGCGATCGTCCGGAGTGCGACCAGGTTCGAAGGCCGGGTCGCCATCGTCGACCGTCACGGTGCCCACCCGTACGGCGATCTGCTGGGTGCCTCCGCCAGGGTCGCGGAGGCTCTGCTGGGCGAGCGGTCCGACCTTCTGGAAGAGCCGGTCGCCTTCATGGTCCAGCCGGGCGTTGACTACGTTTCGGTGCTTTGGGGGATCTGGCGGGCGGGTGGCATCGCGGTGCCCCTCTGTCCCGAACATCCGGCTCCGGAGCTCGAGCACGTGATCCGGGACAGCGGGGCCCGCCGGGTTGTCTGCGATGCCCTCTTCGGAGAGACCCTGGGGCCGGCCGCGGAGGCGACGGGAGTCCGCCTCCTACTCACCACGGAGGGCAAGCGAGGGAGCGCCGAAGGACGCCGCAGGCTCCCCGACGTGGAGCCTTTCCGGCGCGCACTCATCCTCTACACCAGCGGAACCACCGGTCGCCCCAAGGGAGTCGTGAGCTCGCACGGCAGCCTCACGGCCCAGGTCGAGACGCTGGTCGAGGCGTGGGGCTGGACCGCCGAGGACCGGATTCTCCATGTCCTGCCGCTCCACCACACACATGGGATCGTGAACGCGCTGCTCTGCGCCCTGTGGTCCGGCGCCACCTGCGAGATGCTGCCGCGCTTCGATCCCGCCATCGTGTGGGAGCGTCTCTCCTCGGGCGAGGTGACCCTCTTCATGGCCGTCCCGACCATCTACGTGAAGCTGATCGCCGAGTGGGAGGACGCTTCGGCGAGCGAGAGGGCGGCGCTGTCGGGGGGAGCCGCTGATCTTCGTCTCATGGTCTCGGGCTCCGCGGCTTTGCCGACGCACGCATTCGAGAGATGGCTGGAGATCACAGGCCACGAGCTGCTCGAGCGGTACGGCATGACGGAGATAGGAATGGCGATCTCCAATCCTCTGGACGGCGAGCGGCGGCCGGGCTACGTGGGGATACCGCTGCCCGGCGTCAGCGTCCGGCTCGTCGACGAGGAGGGTGAACGGATCACGGAGGAGGGAGAACCGGGCCGGATCCAGGTTCGGGGGCCGGGCGTGTTCCTCGAGTACTGGAAGCACCTCGAGGACACGCGAGCCGCCTACCAGGATGCGTGGTTCGACACCGGTGACGAGGCGGTGGTCGAGAACGGCTACTACCGAATCCTCGGGCGGACGTCCGTGGACATCATCAAGACCGGAGGCTACAAGGTCTCGGCCCTCGAGATCGAGAACGTGCTTCGGGGCCACCCGGAGATCTCGGACTGCGCGGTCGTCGGCGTGCCGGATCTCGAGTGGGGCGAGCGCGTGTGCATGGCCTTCGTCCCGGCGTCCGCGGAGGGCGAGCCAGGCGCCCTGCTGGGGGAGCTGAAGGCGTGGGCCAAAGAACGGCTCGCCTCCTACAAGGTGCCCCGCGACCTCCTGCTCGTGGAGGATTTGCCGAGGAACGCGATGGGAAAGCTGACCAAGCCCGAGGTGCAACGAATGTTCGGGTCGAAAGGGCGCGGAGATGCCGGAGGCTGAGCGGTACGATGCGGTGGTCATCGGCACGGGGCAGGGCGGCAAGCCGCTCGCCCAGGCGCTTGCTCGAGCCGGCCGGTCGGTGGCCATCATCGAGCGCGACCGCGTCGCGTATCTGGCTTGCCGAGTCGCTGAACGACCTCTTCGCGGGGCTCGAGCCGCCGGCAACGATGTAACTTCAGGTGCGAATAAGTAACAGCTAACCAAACAATGACATACAGGAGGCAGAATGAAGTTGTACGACCTGTCGCAACCGCTGAACGCCGATGTCTCCTTCTGGCCCTATTATCCGCCGTTCGAGGTCAAGTACATAAAGCGGAAGTCCGAGCACGGAGTGAACGCCCAGTACATCATGACGTCGAACCACATCGGAACCCACCTCGATTCGCCGAGGCATTTCGTGACCGGCGGGATGACGATCGACCAGATACCGCTTGAGTGGCTTTACGGGCCCGGGGTGATCGTAGATCTGAGCGACGAGATGGACGATTGTGCGGCGTACACGCCCGAGATGATCGAGGAGCGGGTCGAGGTCAGGAACGGAGATCTCCTGGTGCTGAACACGGGCTGGCACCGCTTCGCCCAGTTCGGAGAGACGCCCAACGAAGAGCGCTACATCCACCTGCATCCTGGCGCTCACTCAGACATGGTTCCCTGGCTGATCGAGAAGGAGATCAAGATCTGGTCGGTCGACGCCGTCTCGACGGACCATCCGATGAACCTCCCCATAGGACGCTTCCTCGGGAAGGGCACGTTCGGGCACTGCGATCGGGTCCGGGCTCTCTGCGAGCGCAAGTTCGGAGGGAAGGAGAGACTCGACGAGTTGTTCCCGGAGGAGCACTACCAGCTGACCCACAACGCCCTCTTCCCGCACGAATGCATGCACGCGGAGAACCTGGGCGGCGAGATCGGTGCGCCCGAGTTGCAGAACCGCCGCCTGACGATCGGTGTGTTTCCATGGAAGTTCAAGGGAGGCGAGGCGGCGTTCTGCCGCGTGATCGCCTTCGTGGAAGAGTGAACGCGAGCGGTGTCCGCTGAGATCGCGGGTTCGCGCCCTACCTGGTATATGTACGAGTTGTCTTGACCCCGGACCCGAGCGGCCGACCCGTCGCTCGCGGTCCCGACCCGCCACGCCATGAAAGGAGGATCGATGCCCCTGATGGCCAATACGCCCGAGAGTAGCGTTCTAACGGACGACATGTTGGAGCGGTTCTGGGAGCGCGCTCCCGGCTACGATCAGGAGAACCGCTTTTTCCAGGAAGATTTCGATGAGCTCAAGGACGCGGGCTATTACTTGATGGCCGTTCCGACGGAGCTGGGCGGCCTGGGCATGAACCTGGCCGAGGTCTGCCAGGAGCAGCGTCGGCTGGCCTATTACGCACCCGCCACCGCGCTCGCCAGCAACATGCATCTCTATTGGACCGGCCTGATCGCGGACATCTGGCGGTCCGGCGACACCTCGCTCGAGTGGCTGCTGAAAGGGGCCGCGGAGGGTGAGATCTATGCGGCCGGTCACGCGGAGACGGGGAACGATGTCCCCGTGCTCTACTCCAGCACCAAGGCCGAGCGGGTCGACGGCGGCTACCGGTTCACGGGCCGCAAGTCCTTCGGCAGCATGGGGCCGGCCTGGACCTGGCTGGGACTCCACGGGATGGACACGGACGCGGCCGACGGCCCGAAGGTCGTGCACGCCTTCATCCCCCGCGAAACGGAAGGGGCGTCGTACAAGTCGACCTGGGACGGCGTTCTCGGCATGCGCGCCACCCGCTCCGACGACACGATCCTTGATGGGGTCTTCGTGCCGGACGAGCACATAGCCCGCGTCGTTCCGACGGGCTTCGCCGGGATCGATCTCTTCGTACTCGGGATCTTCGCCTGGGCGCTGATCGCCTTCGGCAACATCTACCTCGGCCTGGCGCAGCGGGTCTTCGACATCGTCGTCGCCCAGCTCAAGGGAAAGGCCTCCCTGGCTGTGCCGCGCGGCATGGTCCACCATGCCGAGGCGCAGCACGACGTCGCGGACATGGCGCTCGAGCTGGAGCGGATCGCCCCGCACCTGGATGTCGTCGCGCAGGAGTACGCGGATGGAGTCGACTACGGGCCGGCCTGGGGTCCGCGGATCGTGGCGGCCAAGTACTGCGCCGTCGAGAGCGCCTGGAGCGTCGTCGACAAGGCCTTCGAAGTGACGGGAGGGTTCGGGATCTTCCCGGCCTCGAATCTCGAGCGGCTGTTCCGCGACGCACGCCTGGGCCGCCTCCACCCCGCCAACGCCCACCTGACCAGGGAGATCATGGCCAAGGCACATCTCGGCCTCGACCTGGACGAGCAGCCGCGCTGGGGGTAAAAACGGCGGCCCTCGAGATTGCCGATCTGTCGGCGTGTGAGCTGAGAGGGAGGATCGACCGGCGGGAGATTTCGCCGGTCGATCTCGTTCAGGCATGCCTCGACCGGGTCGAGGCATACGGGGAACGGCTGAACGCGGTCGTTACCCTGAACGAGAAGGCCGTGGACGAGGCCCGCGATGCCGAGGAATCCCTGGCTCGCGGGGAGCCCGCGGGTCTTCTCTGCGGCCTTCCCGTTGGCATCAAGGATGTGACCCCCGTCGCGGGGATGCGCACGACGTACGGCTCGCCGCTCTTCGCCGACCACATCGCCGAGGCTGACGCCCTGGTCGTGGGCCGGCTCAAGCGGGCCGGCGCGATCGTTCTGGGCAAAACCAACACGCCCGAGTTCGCCGCCGGGGCGAATACCTTCAACCCGATCTTCGGGCCGACGCGGAACCCATGGGATCCCGCTCTCAGTGCGGGCGGCTCGACGGGAGGTGGGGCGGCTGCCCTGGCGAGCGGCATGGTGGCGCTGGCGGAGGGTACGGACCTGGGCGGCTCGCTGCGCGTGCCCGCGGCCTTCTGCGGCGTCGTCGGCCTGCGGCCGTCGATCGGCTTCGTGCCCACGTACCCCAGCCAGTACCAGTGGGACACGCTCCAGTCCACCGGAGGCATGGCTCGAACCGCCGAGGACCTGGCCCTGATGATGGAAGCGGTGGCTGGACCGAGCGAGCGCACGCCGATCAATCAGCCCGGTTCGGGGACGGGACTGGTCGACGCCGTGAGCCGCATGGCCGCGCGCCCCGTCAAGCTCCGCCTTGCCTACTGTTCCGACATCGCGGCGATCGGAGTGGACTCCCGAGTCGAGGAGACTTGCAGGGCTGCCGCGTTCGAGCTGAGCGGCGAGGGGGTGAGCGTGGAGGAGGTCGAGCTGGATCTCTCGTTCGCGCGCGAGGCGTTCCTGACGCTGCGTGGCTATTGGATGGTGGCGCACCACCACGCGCTGCTTGATCGGCTCGACCTGCTGGGCGAGAACCTGGCCGGTAACATCCGTGCCGGCCTCGAGGGCTCACCTGAGCGGCTCGGCACCGCCGAGCGCGCCCGTTCCCGGTTATGGGAGCGGATGGAGGAGTTCTTCGAACGCTTCGATGCCCTGCTCACTCCGTGCGTTGCCGTGCCGGCCTTCCCGGTAGAGGAGAATTACCCCAGCACTATCGGCGGCCGAGAGATGACGAGCTACATCGACTGGATCGCCCCCACGTTCCTCTTGAGCCTCTCCGGACTCCCGGCGGCGTCGGTGCCGGCCGGGCTGGATCCCGATGGGCTTCCGGTCGGCCTTCAGATCGCGGCGCGCCCGTTCGGGGAAGCTGCGGTCCTCGGGTTGGCCGCGCGGGTGCAGGCGAGACGCCCGATCGGCCTACCGGATCTGTCCAGGGTTTGATGCCGCCACCTCCAGTGGGGTGCGGTTGCGAACTTCAGGCGTCGTCTCGACCGGCGAGGATGCGGATCACGGGGAACCTGCCGGAGGATCCAGGGCGGGCCGAACGGCTACTCGCTCGTGGGCGCGGGCCGCCGACACGGCCTTGAAGAGTGCGGGCACGCTGAGCAGGGCCATCGTTCCCGCGGCGACCCACATGAACGGATAGCCCCCGAGCTCGGGATCGAATCGGGCGCCGAAATCGATCACGACTCCGATGACGATGGGAGCCACCACGCGCGAGACCCCGACCGAGACGATGAAGAGCGCGGTCTGCCTGCCCGGCGCCTCGTCGCCCGCGAGCTTCGCGAAGAGAGGGAACGGCAGGGCGATGAAGGAAGCGGCGGCCAGGCCCGCGGCGGCCAGCAGCCAGATGATGTCGGATGAGGTACGTGGAAAGTACGCCACGAGCATTGCGATACCGCACAGGCTGGCCGAGATCCCCAGCAGCCGGGCCCGGCCGATGACGTCGCTCAACCGGCCCACCGCCACGGCGCCGAATCCGACGCCAAGGAGCAGGAAGACGAGGAGCCCGGACGTGCCTCCCACCGAGATGCCGAAGACGGCTCCGGCGTAGAGGAAGATGTAGGGCCGAATTCCATCGATCGCTCCGTTCCACAGTCCGTTCGCGATGAGGAACCAGCGGATCTCCCCCCGTTTGAGAAGATCTCTCCAAACAGGACCCTTCTTCTTCGCGGCGTGCGTCGGTTGCTCGTGGCCCCGGTCGCTCGGAGCGGAGAGAACCGTGAACCAGGTCGAGAGGAGAAGGAGAAAGCCGGCCACGACGAACGGCAGAGGCTCCCAGAGCTCGAACAGGATTCCGCCCACGATCAGCCCGAAAGCCAGCCCCAAAGCCTGGAAGGCGCCGCGGACTCCCTGGACCCTCGCCCGGCGCTCGTCCGGGACGGCGTCGATCAGCAGCGCCCAGAGCGGAGTGACGAACCCCTGAAGCGCGGCGAAGAAGAGAATCCCTGCGGCGGCCAGCGGCCAGAAGCCGTGGATGAAGGGCACGGCCACAAGAGTGGCCGTCATCAGCGGCGCGGATGCCCAGAGGAAGAGTGCGCGCCTCCCGAACCGGCGGGCCAGGGCGCTCGGGAGATGGTCGCTCATGTAGCCGATCCAGTACGGGACCAGGATCGCCAACAATCCCTCGGCGCCGATCACTGCGCCAATCAAGGCAGCCGACGAGGTATATCGACCGAGGAGCACCGGAAGCAGGGCGATGATGAGGGTCTGGGCGGCGTTGGAGCCCATGGTCCCTATCGTCAGTCCGTACTCCCTGAGCCGGACGGTACGTTCCTCTTTCAACCGCTCCTCTCGTTCTGAAGGGGCCACGGTCGTGGCAGGTGGCCCACTGTTATGGCAGGGTTTCGCCCTCGACTCAAGGGTTCCCGCGAAACAGGCTAACGCGGGAGGAGGGTTCGAGAGGGGTTAGGGAGCCGGAAGCCGCCCGATGGCGTTCTCGGCGAGGCTCCCGAAATAGAGGTCGTCGCCGTAGCGCTCTACGCTCGAGATCTGCGCGAAGCCGCCGTTCGGATCCTGGAGGTTGTGCACCACGTTCCCGTCCCCGTCCAGCCCGAGGACGAATGAATAGCGCTTCGGTGCTGGCAGCAACTTGCGCGGTAGACGCGCCAGCAGCCTCCGGGCTGTCGGCTGGGGTAGGAGGTAGTCGATGGCTCGGTCCCGCGGCGATACCAGCGCCAACCAGTAGGTTCCCCGGCCATCCGACGATATCCCATCAGGAAAGCCTGGGAGGTTCTCGATGAAAACTTCGCTTTCGCCCCGGCGTGGGCCCTCAAGCCAGTGACGCATGACGCGGTAGCGTCCGGTCTCGACGACGAGCACGAAATCTCCCTTCGGGCTCACCGCCACGCCGTTGGCGAAGTGGAGCGGGTACAGAACGGCCGCGACGCTGTCCGCGCGGGGATCGTAGGAGAGAAGGCGGCCGTTGGGCTGGTGCTCCAGAAGGTCGAGAACGTAGTCGTTCAGGTAGAACCGGTCCGACGCGTCGGTGAAGTAGATCGTTCCGTCGGGTGCCACGTCGACGTCGTCCGTGAGGCGAAACGGCCGTCCGCCGTGGCCCTTGGCGAGGCGGCGGATCGTTCCGTCCGGTGCGATAGACAGGAGGCCCTGATACGCGTCGGCGACGATGAGATTACCGGCGCGGTCGAAATCCAGACCCAGCGGTCTTCCCACCGTGTCGGCGAAGTCCTCCGCACCCGTGCCGTCGGGGTTCGTCCGTACTATGCGGCCGTCGCTCATGCTGCCGTAGATCCGTCCGCGGCCATCCACCGCCACGTCCTCGGGCCCGATCCCGGCACCGGATCCCAGCCGTTCGATCGAAGCCAGGTGATCGTTTGGCGCGTAGGCTCCCTCGTAGGCGGGGGCCGCCGGCGGCGTCCAGGCGCTGGGATAGATCCTGCTCTTGGGAAGGAGGAGGTAGAACGTCGCAGCAAAGACGAGGACGACAGCTCCCAGCTGGAGGATGTGCTTGATGAGCATCATTTACCGATACCCGGGCAGACTGCATGGTTTCACCTTGACGCTCGCGCGTCTAGAAGCTAGAGCTTGACGGCTCCCGCTGGAAGCATCGGTGCCGGCCTGGGCAACTCGGAGCGAGGAAGGCAAATGACGGAAGATTCTCGGCAGGAGGCTGATCCGGACCGGCTGCTGTTCATCTGTTTCGAGAACTCCTGCCGCAGCCAGATGGCCGAGGCGTTCGCCCGCGCGCACGGCTCCCAAGGGACCGAGGCGTTCAGCGCCGGCTCGCGGCCCTCCGGCGTGGTCAACCCGACGGCGATCCGCGTCATGGCCGAGGTCGGGTACGATCTCACCACTCACCGATCGAAGGCCGTGGGGGAGGTACCAGCAGGATCGTTCGACGTCGTCGTGTCGATGGGCTGCGGAGATGACTGTCCGGTCGTGCCAGCTCGCCGCCGCGAGGAATGGGAGATCCCCGATCCCAAGGAGATGCCGCTTCCGGAGTTCAGGGAGGTGCGCGATCGAATCGAGAGAGAGGTGGCAGGGCTGCTGGAGAGCCTCGGAGATCCCTGCTGATCGCCTTCAGAGCCGGTGAATCGGTAGGGCCGGAGGGCTTGTAGATGCAAAACGGCCCCGGTCAGCGGCGTCATGCCGAGGAAACCGGGGCCGCGAAGGCGATGAGACTCGAGGCTTAGGGCAGGGTATAGGGCGATCCGATCCCGTAGCTGGTACCGCCGCCGATTAGCCTGCCGGGCAACCTGACGTTCGGTCCCTCGCAGCCGCTTCCGCCTCCACCGATGATCAGCGGGCCTCGACCACCTGAGCCTTCGGGAATCCGGAAACCGCCGAGCCGCTCGAAGTCGTGGTCGTTCCCACCACGGTTCGCCGCCGCCACGGCAGCGCCGAGACGGTCGTATTCGATCGCATCCCCGACGTCCGAATCGTCGGCCTCGACGAGGCTGACCGCGATCATCGAGCCCTCATGTGCCATGGCGAGCTTGGGCGGCTCGATGTCGAGGGCGGCCTCGACCGTCGATGTCTCGCTCTCCGGCGCCGGCGCCGTTTCGGCAACCACGTCGGCCTCGACTACGCGCACGTCGATGAGCTCGATGGGCTCCTCGTCCGCATAAGCCAGCGCGAGTTGCGTCGTGGGCTCTGCCCGATTGTCCGAGGCGGCGGGTGTCATGTTCAGCCGGCCCCACGCCAGGATCGACCCGTGCACCACAAGGGAGACGAGAAGTCCGATCCCGAGCACGCGCCGGTAGACCCGGTCGTATCCAGCCCCATCACTCATCAGCCTCTTCCTCCATACAAGGCGTTTCCCCGCTCGGCGCCAGTCACACTACTCTGACGAAGGAACACCCAGTTGCGTCACACTAGTTAACGGAGCGTCGCGATGCCAGTTCCCGACGCCGGGTGCCGGTTCCCGGCCAGCTCACCGGTTCGACTCTACTGCTGTGACCGCCTGCTCGGCAGCGCTCGTGTCGGTCGCGCCGCCGAAGAAGCCCGCGTTTGTGCCGCACGGCGAGCAGCCGCCGAAGCGGCTGAACCGCTCGCACGGGTCTGTGCGGCAGCCGGCCTGGCCACGCGCGTCGCTCGGTTCGGAGCGCTCGGCCGCACCTGAGCCGCTCTCGAAGTATTACGCGTTGGCGTCGTCCTTACGGACGGCTGCAGCTGACGGGACGCCGGCGGTCGCGCCGCCCGTGACTCCGTCGGCCGTACCAGAGCCCGTTGCACCTGCTCTCGCATCGTGGCCGACGCGGGATTCGCTGTGTTCCCGCTCGAGCCCTGAAGCTGCCGCGTGGCGGGACTGTTGTAGGAGCTTCGAGTGCTCCGCGTCCCGAACGAACGCGACGCTTCTTCTATGACGCGCGTGATGGCGGCGGCGGTGGCCGGTGCGTTTCCAGCCGACCTACCGGCCACAAACGGCGTCCCGCCGCTGCCGACATTGCTGTCGTTCGTCCGGCCCAGATCCGGAGCTTCAGGGACAAAGCCGCGTCCTCCGGAAGCGATGATGCCCGACGGATCGGCGGGCACGGTCGTCGGGATCCGGATCGTCGGCGCCCCGGAGGTCGGGTTGCCTCCGAGTGGCCCCGGGCCTTCCTCGACGAACTCGCCCCTGCGCGGTCCCGCGGCGATCGGGCCGGGCAGCTGGGTGCCCGGGATGCCTGAGGCGCCCTCGCAACCGCTACCTCCACCCAGGACGATGAACGGTCCCGGTCCCGATCCGCCTCCGAGGGCGATGCCGCCTATGATCCCGATCAGCGGCCCCAGGCCGCCGCCGATACCGCTCAACGGGCCTTGGCCGCCATCTCCCGATGTGCCGGCCAGGTCTCCAAGAGGTCCCTCACCCTGCGGTTGCGGGTCCTCCACAGCCGACCCGACGTCGGCCTCTCCCGGGTCTACGGGGCTGGTCGCCATCTCCGGAGGGGCTTGCGCCATCGTGAGCTCCGGCGCTGGCTCGATATCCACCGAGGCCTCTTCGCTGGAGGTCTGTTCGGCGGGAGGGGTAGGCCTGCTTTCAGGAACGGCGTCGGCTTCGGCAACGCGCACGTCCGTGAACTCGAGCGACGCGAGATTCGCCTCCGCCAGGGCCAGCCTCGGTCCGGACGCCGGATCGTCAACGTCTGCCAGGTCCGCCACGCGACGAGCCACGTTACTGCGTGGCACCGCCCCGGCACTGAAGTGGTTCCAGGATTGGACGACCGCAGCGAGCGCCAACAGCGCCAGCAGTCCGGTCCCCGCGCGGCGAAGGTGAGGTCCGCGGTGTCTGGGCCCCTCCGACATGGACTCCTCCCGTCGATCTGATCCCCGCTCATCGGGCACGCTTGGACGCGCCATCCCTTAGTGTTGACTTCCCCCATGCGCCCGCCGTCACATTGCCGGAAGGGATCAGAGACGCAGGATCTCCTGCCGGGCGAAGATCGGGCCCACCTCGAGTCTCAGGGTCGGCTCGGAGTACAGCTCCGGCGGCACGCCGATGTCGGCCAGATAAAGCTCGCCGGCGCAGCCTGCTGCCGAGCGAAGGCCCGCTTTCGGGAGGGCGAGAGTGAGCGTCGCGGCGGCTCTGACGGTGGGGTTCTTTTGCTCACCGGTCGTCGCGTCGAGACCCGACGGGATGTCCAGACTCAGCACCGGCGTAGAGGTCTCGTTGACCCTCCGAATAAGGCTCGCGGCCGCTCCCCTGGGGTCACCACGCAGGCTGTAGCCGATGAGCGCGTCGATCACGAGGTCCGCGTCCGAGATCGGAGGTGGCTCCTGCTGATGGTCGCACTGGATGTCCAGCGCGCGGAGGATCGCCAGCTGGTGGGCCGGAACTCCCCGGTATTCTCGGGGAGGCGTGGACAGAAGGACGCGAACGTGACCTCCCCACGAGTGGAGCCGGCGGGCCGCGACGAACCCGCCCCCACCGTTTCCGCCACGTCCCGCCAGGAGGACGACATCCCGGCCTTCCGGGTCGCCGTCCAGGAACCGGTCGCGGGCCAGCGCGGCCAGGTGGCGGCCGGCGTTCTCCATCATCTGCACGAGCTCGATCCCGTATTTCTCCACCATCAGACGGTCCACCTCACGCATCTGATCGGTGGTCAGGTGGGGAATCTCTCTCAGTGGTTGCCGGCCTGCGTCTCTCCGCATCTATCCTCCGCTTTCGATCGGCCGATATGGTCCCACTCTGGAACCAAAGGCCGGTCCGGACTCCGTAGCGTCTCATCGCGTTGAAACGAGACGCCTCCGGACGCATACATTCCACAACTCGGGGTCGCAACTTGCAGCCGGACAACGGAGCGGGGACGCAGTGGATCACGCCGTAGCCCTCGTGCAGGCTTATCTGCACATCAACGGATACTTCACGGTGACCGAGTACCAGGTGCTCGAGGCGCTGAGCGAAGGTGGGTACAAGACCGCGACGGACATCGATCTGCTGGCGCTGCGCCTCCCGCATGCCGGCGGGCCTCGGCCGATCAGGGATGAGGAGATCGACGAGGGATTCGAGCCCGACCCGGCGCTCGAGACACAGGACAAGCGACCCGATCTCTTGATCATCGAGGTGAAGGAGGGAAGGGCGGAGCTGAACCCGGGAGCGCGCAGCCGCGAGGTTCTGGAGGCCGTCCTACGTCGATGGGGCTTCTGTCCGGAGGCGCATCTTTCGAAGGTAATCGATCAACTGCGGAAGAAGGGAAGGGCCGACATCCCCTCGGGGCCAAGAATCCGCATGCTCGCCTTCGGTTCCGTGATCGACCCAAGGAAGGTTCGGGGTTTCAAGGCGATCTCGCTCGGTCACGTCATCTCCTACCTGCGCGGCTACATCGAGGAACACTGGGATCTTCTCCGCCACGCGCAGGTCAAACAGCCGGCCCTGGGCCTCCTTGCCTTGCTCGAGCAGGCGAGCCAGGGGGACTGAGAGGAGCTCAGGCCAGGTGGGAGCCGGCTCCCGGCGGCGCCTGCATGAAGAACCGGGGGATCGGAGCGCGAAAGACGGAGCCGTCTCTCCGTCGGAAGTGGTAGAAGCCCTCCATGTGGCCCATGGGTCCGTGCAGTACGCAGAAGCTGTTGTACTCGAACACGTCGCCGGGATCCAGCACCGGCGTTTCGCCGATGACGCCTTCGCCTTCCACCTCGTGTTCCCCGGCGACGGGGTCGTGAATGTGCCAATGGCGCCAGAAGAGTTGCGCCGACTCCTTCCCCACGTTCTCGACCCGGATGTGGTAGACGAACACGTAGCGCCAGCGATGAGGGTTGGACTGGCTCTCCGCGTACTCAGTTCGCACCGTGATCTGCATCTCGTCGGTCTTGATCGCCGGACCGTCCTCGATGTTGGCGGATGATTCGGTGAAGTCCGTCAGCTCACGAGCGTATGGGTCGAAGAAACCGTTGCCGGAGCCGTTGGTGGAGCCGTTGCCGGGGCTCATCTCCCCTCCTCCGCCGCTTCGGCCGCGATCCCCGAGGCGGCCCCGCGCTCCGCGCGCTCACCATCGGCAGTCGCGACAGCGTCCGCGAGGGAGTCCACGTAGGGAGGCCGGTGGATGCCTTGCTCGGTCACGATCCCGGCCACCAGATCGCTCGGCGTCACGTCGAAGGCCGGGCTCCAGACGGGAGCATCCGCCGGGGCAGTGAGCTTCCCGAAACCCAGCCGGATCTCGTCCGCGCTCCGTTGCTCGATCGGGATCTCGTTGCCCGTGGCCGTGCCCAGGTCGACGGTCGAGGTAGGGGCCAGCACGTAGAACGGGACCCCGTGATGCTTGGCGAGCACGGCCAGGCCGTAGGTGCCGATCTTGTTGGCCACGTCTCCGTTGGCCGCGATCCGGTCGGAGCCCACGAAGACGATGTCCGGCGGATCGGTCGCGAAGAGGGCCGCGGCCATGTTGTCGGCGATCACCGTGACATCCACTCCGGCCTCGCCGAGCTCCCATGCCGTGATGCGGCTCCCCTGGAGCAGCGGCCGGGTCTCGTCGGCGTAGACGCTGATTCTCTTTCCCTGCTCGGTGGCCACGTAGACCGGAGCCAACGCCGTGCCGATCCCGCCGGTGGCCAGCGCCCCTGCGTTGCAGTGTGTGATGACGGTGCTTCCATCCCTGAGCAGCTCGGCCGCGTGCTCCCCGATCCCGCGGCACATCCTTCGGTCCTCTTCGAGGATCTCGTCCGCCTCGGTGCGCAGCCGGTCGGCCAGCTCGGTGGCCGACTCGATGGCGGAGATGCGGGGCGCCGCGGCGAACGCGGCATCTGAGACTCCGTCCGATTCCTCCGCGATCCCCGCCGCACGGCGAAGCCGTTCGATCGCCCACACGAGATTCACGGCCGTGGGTCGGGCCTGCTCGAGCCGGTCGCACCAACCGTGCAGGCGCTCTCGGAGGTCCTCGGCGCCGAGCTCGTCGTCGGCCTCGGCCTGGAGCACGGCCTGGCGCGCCAGAGCGCCGATCCCCATCGCGGCCGTGATCCCGATCAGCGGCGCGCCGCGGACCCTGAGGCTCTGGATCGCCTCCTCGACGTCGGCCACCGTGCGCAGCTCCTTCTCGACGCGGCGGGCGGGCAGCTCGGTCTGATCGAGGATGACGACGGAGTCGCCGATCTCAGACCAGCGGATCTGCTCGGGCGGTTGGTAGCGTAACGCTCCGGACATCGAGCTCTTTCCCTAAAAGGGGCGTGTGCTGCAAGTCGACCGTCCGCAAGATCTGTGGGTCGCGGGCTGGGGGAAAGACTCGACGCCCCGCCAGGCCAAGGCGAGTGAGAGCTCTAACAACGTGCTCGATCCCTCTTCACATGACCCGCGAGCCGAAACCCGAGCGCTTGCCTCCCCGTAATGGATTCCGAATAGTCCTGTCATGAACGTCCGACTCCGTTCCGGACGTCACAAGGAGGAATCGAAATGGGCATCCTTTCCTGGCTGATCTTCGGCCTGATCGTCGGAGCGCTCGCCAAGTGGATCATGCCGGGTAAAGACCCCGGCGGGATCTTCATCACGACGCTCTTGGGAATCGCCGGCGCGATGGTCGGCGGCTTCCTCGGCTCGTTCATCGGGATCGGGAGCGTATCCGGCTTCAACTTCGGGAGCATCATCATCGCCGTTGCCGGCGCGCTGCTGCTCCTGTGGCTTTACAAGAAGTTCAAGAGCTAGCGGCAAGGGTCGTTTTCGGCGACCAGCCGGTGACGATGAGTTCGGCGAACGTATTCGGCCGACCCTCAATCGGACCGTCTCACTGCGTTTAACT
>JBDHIM010000230.1:0-4511 GCA_039587445.1 Gemmatimonadota bacterium | reverse complement strand
CGGCGAGGTCCAGATCTACTCGCACCCCTTCCTGCGAGAGGTCGTGGGGTCGGCGGGCCCCGACGGCTACGAGTTCATCCTCCAGTACTGGTTCTTCTACCCGACGAACGACGGGGGCAACAACCACGCCGGGGACTGGGAGCACATCAACGTGGTCGTGTCGCCCAGGGACCGGGTGACCCGGAACCTGACCGAAGAAGAGGTTCTGGCTCTCATCGATGGAGAGTGGAGCGACGCGACGGGCCAGCAGGAGCTCGTCATCAAGCGGGTGGACTACTACTTCCATTCCAAGGTGATGAAGCTCGACTTCTCTAACCCCAACGTCTATCTGCCGCGGGATGAATGGGAGGCTCTCGTCAAGGCAACCGACAAGTCGCGGCAGGGAGTTGATCGCATCTGGAGGTACCTGCGGTGGAAGGCCTACGCGGACGAGGCCGAGACGAGGGTGAACACGCACCCGGTGGCCTACATCGGTGCGGACAACAAGGGCACCGACCAGATCTTCCAGCCGCCCGGCGGGACGAACCGAGACTCGCACGGGACGTTTCCCGCTCCGGGCATGTACAAGGATGTGGGGCCGGGCGGTGCCACCGAGGACATCCACAACTTCTTCGACCATCGGGAGTGGTTCGCGGCCGATGAGGCGGGCCGAGCAGCGATGGAGACGTGGACCCGGGGCGGCGTCGTCGTCTTCGGCCGGGAGGATCGGATCGAAGTGATCCCGGACTGGGAGCGCATCTACGAGCCCTCCAAGGTCGACGTCGCGGTGCGTGCCGACTGGGCCTGGATGTTCCTCCCGATCCGATTCGGCTACCCGGCCGTCGAATCGCCCTTCGCGGGGATCGTCTCCCACGCCGAGACCGGGAACCTCTCGGTGGTGGGGCCGGCGTTCAACAACGGGTGGAACCGCTCGGGCAGCACGGCGCAGTACGCTCTCTACGACCCGAACATCTTCCCCCGCTTCTATCAGCTCGGATGGCAGGACGGGTTCAGCAACGACTGGGGTTACTTCAACCTCACCTTCCCGAGCCTGATCATGCTGCCACCCCTGGACGTGGTTTGGAAGCTGATCGCACTACCGCTTCGGGCGGCCACCCAGTCGAACTACCCGACGCTGTTTCCGTCGGACAAGCTTCCGTTCCGCGCTCTGGGCGTGCAGGCCGGCGTCTCCTGGAACAACTTCAGTCAGGGCTACGAGGATCTGTTCATCCAGGATCCGCAGTTCACCGAGATCCTCATCGACGTGGAGATTTTCCTGCTGAGCGAGGGTATCGAAGTGGGAGAGGGAGCCGTCACCTCCTCCGAGGTCGACATCCAGACCGCGTTCGCCCCCTACTACGAGATCGACTTCTTCGTCGGCGCGAAGTTCGCGAGCCAGAACCGGTTCAGGTTCTCGCGCAGCGACATGGATTGGCGCATCGAGTTCGCGAACGTGGAGGACCCGTTCCTCGTCACCTCGGACATGCGGTTCAACGAGTGGTCGGGCTTCCTCCGCTTCAGTCTCCTTCCGGGCAGCTTCCAACCCTACATCAAGCCGGGCTACGGGATCAGCTGGTTCAGGCTGGAGAACATGGCCACGAACGGAGACCTGCTGTCGGATCCCGATCTGGACTACAACGTCAAGTTCACCTGGAGCCTGGGTCTCGGTTTCGAGTTCCTCCTGCGCAAGAGCCGGGCGGCGCTTCCCGGAGGGCTGGACCTCAGCATCATCGCGGAGTACGTCCGTGCCTGGAACGGCCTCGGGCTGGACCTCGCGGATCTGCCGCTTGAGTCGCTGGTCATCATCGGCGTGACTGCCGACCAGCTACCGCGCGACCGAACGGTGGGACGGAACCAGTTCTTCCTTGGATTGAACATCGGTATCTGAGGTTGAGCGAGAGGTGGCTCAAGAACGATAGGTACGAAGTGAATTGACGCCACAGAACGCGGGGCGAGCCGGACTGGCTCAAGATCCTCCGTCAACGGGAGCGGTCGTCGGGTCTAGTTGCGGGGAGGAGCGAGCCGGAGGCCAGCCCCGTCGAGGAGGCATCGCCGCCGACCGCTGCTCCGCCTTCGCCCGCGCCATCCGACGTTCCTCCTCCGCCGTACCCCGTACCGCCTTCGCCTCCGGCCTCCGCGGAGGTGCCACAACGGGCAGAATCCACGCCCCCCGCCGTCCAGCCGCCGGCTACCGGACCGCGCAACGTCTCTGGCCTGATCGCGGCCGCGGGGATGCCGTTGACGGGCGGGCCCGGCCACACGGCCGAGCAGCGGCGCCGGTTGAGGACGCGCGGCATCCTTCTCGCCACTGGCGGCCTCTTACTGGCGCTCGGCGTGCTCCTCGGACTCAAGATCCTCGGCCTCTCCCCGATCTCGAACGCCGAGTGGCTCTCCGCGGTCGTCGTGACGGGTGTCGTCCAGATGTTGGTCTGGTACATCCCGCACCAATACCTGGACGAACGGATCGGCTGGGACAAGCACTATACCTACGTGCCGATGCTCGCGGGCGCGGCACTTCTCACGCTCTACATGTATCTGGCCGTCGAGACAGTGGCTCGGCTGCTCCTCCTGATGTCCTGGTTTGTCGCGCTCCTCTTTACGGCCGGCCTGGCAGGCTTCGTCGAGGTTACGCTGCTGAGTGGCGCGATGGCGGCCGGCTATCTCGTCGCTGCCCGGCTCCTGGCGAGCCGAGACCAGCTGCCATCGTTCGCTTTCGAGGTGATCGTCGCAGGAGTCTTCTTCGGGATTTGCGTTTACGCCGGCATGGTCTTCCAGCGCCTGCTCAAGGAGCGCGCCGAAGCCCGGGAGCTCAGGCGGGTGCTCACGGAGCAGGCGCTCACCGATCCACTCACGGGCCTGCCAAACCGCCGGGAGTTCCAGCGGATCATGGTGTCAGAGCTGGACCGAATTCGGCGGTACGGGGGCGCCTGTACGGTGGCGATGATGGATGTCGACTTCTTCAAGAACTACAATGACACGCTGGGCCACCCGGCCGGCGACACGCTGCTGCGCGAGTTGGCTCAAGTCATCACCCTGCAGATGCGCCAAAGCGACTTCTTCGCGCGTTACGGGGGCGAGGAGTTCGTGCTCGTGATGGTGAACACGACGGGCATGGAGTCGCTCGACGTGATGGAGCGGCTACGACGCCACATCGAGACGCATCGCTTCCCGGACGAGGAGATCCAGCCAGCCGGGAGCCTGACGATCAGCGCCGGCCTGGCCTGCTTCCCCGACAACGGCTCCACCTACGAGGAGTTGATCGCGCACGCCGATCAGGCTCTCTACGTGGCAAAGAGCCGCGGGCGCAACCGTGTCTGCGGGCCCTGAGCGAGCTCTGAGCGATCCCGACGGTTTTCGAGCGGGATTCTGCGCCATCGCCGGACTTCCCAACGTCGGTAAGTCCACGCTCCTGAACCGGCTCATCGGGCAGAAGCTCAGCATCGTCACATCCAAGGCGCAAACTACTCGCCAGCGGCTCCTTGGGATCTACTCCGACGACGGCCACCAGGCTGTCTTCGTGGATACGCCGGGCCTGCTCGAGCCTCGCTATCTCCTCCAGGAGCGGATGCGGCAGGAGGCCGAGAGGGCGATCGCCGATGCGGATCTCGTGCTCTACGTGGCCGACGCCGGCTTCGCCGAGAGCGTGGAGCACGCCCTCGCGTTGGCTCGGTCGGTCGACGCGCCATCTTCCGGTGGCCCGGCCACGACCTCGCCCGAGGGCCGACCTTTGCCCGCGGAGCGGCCCTGGATTCTCTGTCTAAACAAGGTGGATCGGGTGACCCCTGAGGAGCGGCAGGATCTCCAGGTGCGGCTCGACGGCCCGCCGTGGGACGTCCTCGTTGCCACCGTGGCGACCGAGGGACTGGGTGTGGAGGAGCTCAAGGCCGAGGTTCTGCGCCGTCTTCCGCCCTCGCCGCCGCTCTACCCGACGGAAGATCTGGCGGTGGCACCGGTTCGGTTCTTCGTGGCGGAGATCATTCGGGAAACCGCGTTCGAGCGTCTAGCGGCGGAGGTCCCCTACGCGACGGCCGTGACGATCGAGGAGTACCGCGAGCCGGAGAACGAGGCGAAGCCCGTCTACATCGACGCGGTGATCCACGTCGAGAGGCCGTCCCAGAAAGGGATCGTGATCGGAGCGGGCGGGAAGATGATACGCCGTATCGGAACCGAGGCGCGCATGAAGATCGAGGAGTTCACGGGGAGGAAAGTCTACCTCGATCTTCGGGTCAAGGTGCTTCGAAACTGGCGAAGGCGAGAAGGCGCGCTTAAGCTCCTCGGGTTCCGGCCGAAGACGTGAGCGCGGTCTCGCCGGAGCACTCGCCAAACCCGACGATGCGCGCGGCACCGGAGGCGTGATGTCATTGGACGAACGATTGCTGGAAATACTCGTCTGCCCAAAGTGCAAGGGTGATCTCGAGTACCGGGAAGACGAGGACGCGCTGCTGTGTCATGCCTGCTCCCTCCGGTACCGGATTGAGGACGAGATCCCGATCATGCTGATCGACGAGGCCGAGAGCTTCTGACCGTCCCTC
>JBDHIM010000066.1:0-12593 GCA_039587445.1 Gemmatimonadota bacterium | reverse complement strand
AGCTGCTCCTCTCTCCGCGAGGCCGACCATCACGCTGAACTCTCCTTTGCGTGCGATGAACTCCTTGGTGCCGTCCAGCGGATCGACAATCCAGAGACGCTCGGCGTCGGATACCCAGGCCGGCGGTTTCGACTCTTCGCTGAGCACTGGCTCCGCCGTCCGCTCGCGTAGGTACTCGAGAATCGCATCGTTGGCGGCGTGGTCCGCAAGCGTCACCGGGTCCTCGGCCGTGCCGGTACCAGCCACCGCAGCGCCGCTGGCGCTCTTGTCGCGGACTCCCAGATCGTCGCTCCCGTAGTGGGCACTGGCCGCCCTCCCTCCCGCCAGGGCGGCACCGGCCGCTATCTCGAGAGCTTCCGAGGCGTCGGTCCTCACCGACTAAGTACGCACTCGACTCAGGAGAACCAGCCCGCCGCCGAGGAAGAGGAAGTTGGGGAGCCAAGCCGCTAGATGGTCGTTCCCAGCGCGATGCCCAGCGACACCGGGGTGCCGCCTCGACGCGTCGAGTGGGCGAGCGGCACGCCGAAGAGGACGATAATGAAGCAGGTGAACGGGTACGAGATCTTCAGGGCACGTTCGACGATGAGCTCGCGGGCCGTGCCGCCCGATCTTTGAATCGCGTCAATGAAAAGGCCGAGCTCCCGGTAGCGCATCTCGGCCGGGTCCTTCGGGTCGGCCAGAAGTTCCCGAGGCTGTTCTCGAAAGTCTACCTGCCAGAGCTCGGCGAAGCTGAAGCTCCGGTCCGGTGCCGGTCCGCCAAAGAAGCGCAACCGGCCCTCGCCCAGCCGCCACGCTGCTCTCGTCGTGTCCCAAACCGCCTCCTTGGCGGTGACGACGAAGGTTGGATAGCCGAATCCGGTTCCCTCGCGGCTGATCTCCAGGTCGGTGATCTGGCCGCTCTGCGCGTCGAGATTTCGGACGCGGTAAACGAGGCCGTCGTTCCCTCTATAGACGAAGTTGCGGCGCACGTTGTCGGCCCTCGACTGGTGCTCACCGATGACCTCGGCCGCGCGCCGGGTCGTGATCGGCACGATCTCGGTGAGGCCGAGCGCGACGAAGCTGATCAACAGCGAAAGCGCGACCAGAGGCAGCGTGACTCGATAGAAGCTGATGCCGCTGGCCTTCGCCGCCGTTACCTCGAAGTGCCGCGAGAGGGTGGACACGGTGAAGACCGCGGCCAGGAACGACGCGAGGGGGAAGGCGAGAAGCATCTGGTTGGGGAACTCGTAGACGTAGTGGAGGAGGACGTCGGGTCGGCTGAGTCCCCGTCCGAGGTAGACATCCAGATTGTCGACCAGGTCGATGACGATGAACAGCAGCGGCACGCCGAGGACGCACGCCGCGAAGATGCGCAGGAACTGCGTCATCACGTAGCGGTCGAGAATCCTCAGCGAGTAGCCGGACACCTATCGCTCCAGGTGGACGGCACGCCAGAGCGTGATCAGGCCCACCGTCGCGAAGAGCGCGTTGGGCGCCCACATGGCCCAGAACGGCGAGAGAATCAAGCGGTCGGCCAGCTCCTCGCCACCGATCAGCGAGACGTAGTAGGCGCAGAACACCGCGAAGCTCACGGCCACGACCATGCCCATCCCGCCTCGAGGGTGCCGAACGGCGAACGGCGCGCCGATCAAGACGAATACAATGCAGGTCGCCGGGATCGAGAACTTCTTGTTGATCTCGACCAGGAACCGGTTCTGCCTCTCGAATCCACTTCTGACCTGGGTCTGATAGACCTCGTACTGGCGGACCGGATCCTCCGCTGTCACGAACCGCGTCGCGCGCTGGAGGGCTTGCGATCCCTCCGTGCGGTCGGCGCCCATGGTGTCTTCGGTGGCGAGGCCGATCAGCTCGGGTGGGCCACGGGCGCCGAGCAGCACTTCGACGAGCGCGGCCGTGTACTGGGCGCTCAGCTCAGCTGCGGTATCGGCGATCTGCACGCCTGATTGCGCCTCGAGCCGCATCTGCGCGACGGACATCTCACGATCGCTCCGTCCCACGTCATCCAACTCCAGCTCGTTGGAGACGTCGGAGATCCGCATGATCAGCTCGTTGAAGTAGAGTCGTTGGTACTCATCATCCTTGTCCTGTTCCCGTTCGTGGGTAACGCCGGAGAACAGGGTCAGATAGAGGTCCGTCTGACTTGGGTTGTACGCCATGGAACCACTGTCCGCGTAGATCAGCCGCGGGCGCTTTCGGTCCCGCCCGTCGTAGAGAGCGACATCACCAAGGGTGCTCCGATCTCGATCGATCCGGGCCACGCGCAAGAACAACCGCCCGGCGATGACCTCGTTGACCGTTTGCTCGCGAAGCACGAACGTCGGCTTCTTCCTCGAGATGCTCGTCAGGAGCACCTGTAGCCGGTGGTTGGACTCCGGAAGCAAGCTGTTGTTCAGCCACACCATGAAGCCCGCCAAGATCACGGCCGCCAGGCAGACCGGCAAAAGGAGCCGGGTCATACTCACACCGCTCGCCTTCATGGCGGAGATCTCGTTGTCGGAAGCGAGCCGGTTGAACGTGTACAGGACGGCCACCAGCACCGCCATGGGGAGGGTCATCGCCAGTATGAAGGGGATCGAGAGCCCAAAGACCTGTGCGATCACGGTCCAGTGAAGCCCCTTTCCGATGAGGTCCGCGAAGCGCTTCACGACCTCGTTGAGGAGCATGAGCGTCGTGAGGAGTATGGTGGCGAAGACGAAGGGCCCGATAAGTAACTTGAGAAGGTACTTGGAGAGGATGCGAGGACGAATAGCGGCGAGGCCTGTCCCATTGCCATTCCGGACCCCTTTTCCGGAATCGCTCCCGTCACGCGAGGCGTCCTGGGAGGTGGCCTCGACGGCCGTGCCGACAGGCGCAGGTGTCATCGTTATCCTTGGTTGAACGACTCGTGCTCCGGGTCATTCTCCCCGAGCCCCTGCAGGAAGTTCCCGATGATTCTACCGTATTCTCGGGGAGTGGGGATCCCCGATCGCGGCGTCCGGGTACCGGACCCTGCAAACACCGTCCCCTTCCGGTCGCGACCGCCGCAGTCGGAGGGCTTATCCGGTAGCAGGATCCAAAGGCGAGGGAAGAGATCGGATGGCCGTAGAAGACCGCGCTCGTAGCTCCAAGCCGGCGACGCGCCGCGTCGGACCGGTAAAGGGAGCCGGGGCGCGGCCCGACCGGATACTCTGGGTCGACGACGAGGCCGACCTCCTCAAGCCGCACCTCATGCTTCTCCGGAACGAGGGGTACGTCGTAGACGCCATCATGAACGGCAACGATGCCCTCGAACTCCTTCGGACGGAATCCTACGATCTCGTGCTCCTGGACGAGCAGATGCCCGGGCTGAGGGGGATCGAAGTCCTCAAGGAGCTCAGGCGGCGCGCTCCCCGCCTGCCCGTGGTGATGGTCACGAAGAGCGAAGCCGACTCGACGATGCACGAGGCGATCGGCCAGCGGGCGGACGACTACATCGTGAAGCCCACGAGTCCCCGCCAGGTGCTTTCGGTGGTGACCCGCCTGTTGGCGGGGCCGGCTCTCCGGCACGAGCAGATCTCTCGCGACTTCGCCAGGCGGTTTGGCGAGCTGCGCGAGAAGGTGTCGCACGCGGGCAGTTGGAAGGAGTGGGCGGAGCTCTACTCCGAGATGGTGGATTGGGAGCTGCGATTGGAGGAGTCGAACGAGCGAGGCCTGAAGGAGATCCTGGACTCGCTGATGACCGATGTGCGGCGCGGCTACTGTGATCTCGTCGTCGACCAGTACGAGGAGTGGGTCCACGCTGGTGGCGAGCGCGGGCCAACGCTCTCCGTGGACGTCCTGTCCCGGTTTCTGCTACCCGCCCTCGAGGACGAGTCTGCGCTACTCGTGATCATGGACTGTATGAGGTTGGATCAGTGGCGGGCGGTCGTACCTCAGATCAGCGAGTACTTCGAGGTCGAGGAAGCCCTTTACTCATCCCTTCTTCCCACCGCTACGCCCTTTTCGCGAAACGCGATCTTCAGCGGCCTCTTCCCGGACGAGCTCGCGGAGCGGCACGAGAGCTGGTGGGGGGGCGGTGAGGAATCCGGCTACAACTGGTTCGAGGACGAGCTGCTCCAAAGCCACCTCGAGGAGCTACTCGGCGCTCCCGTGCGCACGCACTACGAGAAGATCTTTTCCAGCGAGGAAGGCGGGGCGATGCTCGGCCGGTTGAACAGCTACCTGTCCGAGGCCTCGGTGACGGCGCTGGTCTTCGGGTTCGTGGACCTTCTGACGCACGGCCGAAGCGAATCGAAGCTCCTCTGGGAGATCGCGCGAGACGCGAGTGCGCTGCGCCGCCTTACGGTTACCTGGTTCGAGCGCTCGGCCGCTTTCGAGGCGCTCAGGCAGGCGGCCCGACAGGGTGTCAGGGTGCTGTTCACGACGGATCATGGCTCGCTGCACTGCCACCGGCCCGCCACCGTCTATGCGAAGCGCGATGCTTCGGCCAACCTGCGGTACAAGTTCGGGGATGATCTCAGGGTGGAGAACCCATCGTCAGTGCTGGCCAAGGCCGAAGCCGACGCTCTCCGTTTGCCGCCTGGCGGGATCAAGACAAACTATCTCGTTTGCCGCGACGACTTCTTCTTCGTCTATCCGACGAAGCTCCGCGAGTACCAGCATCGCTATCGGGACAGCTTCCTGCACGGCGGCATCAGCCCTGAGGAGATGATCCTTCCCGCCGCGCTCCTGACGCCGAAATAGGAGGCCACAAGCTCGTGATCTACGTCGGAGTGCCCGCATTCAACGAGCGGCGTACGATAGGTCTCATGTTGTGGAGGGTCCGGGAGATCCTCACCGAGCTGGAGCGGGACTTCGAGATGCTCGTCGTGGACGATGCCTCTACGGATGGAACGTCGGAGGTTCTGGAGCCCTATAGGCGCGTGCTCCCCCTGACCGTCCTCAAGCAGCCGCGCCGGATTGGCTATTCGGCCTCCGTCGAGCAGTTGCTTCGGGAAGCGGTGAAGCGATCCGCGTACCCGAAGCGGGATGCCTTCATCTGCATGCAGGGGGACTTCACAGATCCACCGGAGGCGATACCCGAGATGCTGAAGCGCTTCGAGGGAGGGGTCGATCTCGTCACCGCCTCGAGCGATCAGGATGACATGAGCCCGCGCTCCGTGCGTGTCGCGCGCAAAGCCTCGGTGGTACTCGCCCGTTCGCTGCCGACTCCACCCGAGGTCTCGGACCCCTTCCGCGGCTATCGCCTCTACCGGTTGTTCGTCCTCAAACGGGCGCTGGGCCGAGCGAGCGACGGCCGGCTGCTGAAGCATCAGGGCTGGGCGGCGAACGCGGAGCTCTTGATGACAGTGTGGCCGCACGTGCGGCAGATCGACGAACTGGCAACGGAGCCGGATTACTCACGCCGATTCCGCCGCAGCCGGTTTCGCGCGCTTCCCCAGCTTTGGAGCGTCTTTCAAGCCTCGAGGGACCGACGGCTTCACGGGCTGCGGCTAAGCTCCGGGGGTGAAGCGTAGGCTTTTTTGCGAGGAGCGGATCGCCCGAATAGTATGTGTGTGCGCGCTCGCGCGACTTGAAGAAGCCCGACAATGCAGGCCCCGTTGCCAGAATAGGGTGGGTGGCCGAAACCGATTACGGAGGTGAGCCGTTGGGAACGAACAGCTACAGCCCGAGTTCGCTCGAAAGAGCCAGAGATGAACTATTCAGCCACATCCGCCGCTGCGGCGTGCTGGAAGCCGAGCTCGACCAGCGGGAGGAGTGGCTCGCCGATACCGTGGGTTACCTGGCGGAGCGCTATCCCGACCTCAGCGAGATCGAGCTCAGCGAGCTACAGAAGATAGGACAGCGGTACTGCATGCCGCCCAAGCGGCACGGCGATACCGACACATCCAAGGACGCTGAGGAAGAGAGTGCCGATATCGAAGCCGAGCGAGACGAGGTAAACGCAGCCTGAGTCCTGTCCCGATAGCCAAGGGCCACCGGCGAGCCCCGTCGGCCTCGACCACGATCGCCCGTCGCTTTCCGCAAGCTGCCGAGCGGGCCCGGGTACACTGTCATCCAAATGGATGTTGAGCTCCTTCTGAAGCTGGCGGCCGTGGTCGCTCTGGTCGCCGCGAACGCCTACTTCGTCGCGGTCGAGTTCGCCCTCGTCAGCGCTCGTCGATCACGAATCAAAGAGCTTGTCGACCGCGGCGACCGTCTGGCCCGGATCGTAGAGAGCGCGCAGGAGAACATCGATCTCTCGGTCTCGGGCGCCCAGCTGGGGATCACGCTCGCCTCGTTGGGCCTGGGCTGGATCGGGGAAATAGCGATCGCGGACACGCTGCAGCGGGTGTTCGTCGGATGGCCGAGTCCCTGGAGCTCGATCGCCACCCACACGACGGCGATCGTGATCGCCTTCTCGCTGATCACCTTCCTTCACGTGGTTCTGGGCGAGCAGGTCCCCAAGATGATCGCGATCATCCGCCCGGTGAAGGTAGCCAGGCTGACCGCGCCGGGCCTCAAGCTTTTCAACCTCTTGATCAGACCAGGCCTCTGGCTGATCAACGGATCGTCGAACCTCGTCTTGCGGATGCTGGGCATGCCCGGCGTCGACGCGCACCACACCGTACACAGCCCCGATGAGATCCAAATCCTGCTGCAGGACAGCTTACGCGAGGGAGCCGTCGAGCAGGATGAAGAGGCGATGATCCACGGCGTGTTCGAGCTCACGCGCACGGTGGCCCGAGAGGTGATGACTCCGCGCCCCGATATCCAGGCCGTGCCGGCCGAGGCCACGCTCGAGGAGGTGCTCGAGGTGGCGGCTCGGACCGGCCACTCCCGGTTCCCGGTGTACGAGGACTCGATCGACAAGATCGTGGGCGTCCTCATCGTCAAGGATCTTCTCCGCTGGTTCTTGAAGGACGACTGGTCCGGCTTCAGGGCGGTCGGTGAGGCGCGCGCGCCCTTCTACGTGCCCGAGAGAAAGCACGTGGACGATCTTCTCGCCGAGATGCGACGGCAAAAAGTACACTTGGCCGTCGTCGTCGATGAGTTCGGCGGAACCGACGGCATCGTGACCCTGGAAGACCTTCTCGAAGAGATCGTCGGAGACATCTACGACGAACACGATGTAGCCGAGCAGCCGGACATCGCCGTGAAGCCTGGCGGCCGGGTCGAGGTGGACGGAGGAATGTCGCTGTCGGACCTCGTGGAGGAGCTCGATCTGCCCGTAGTCCACGAGGAGTACGATACGGTAGCCGGCTACGTGATCGGCACCCTTGGACGTATCCCTGAGGAGGGGGAGCGCGTCATGCTGGGCGAGGCCGAGCTCGAGGTTCGGGAGGTGGCCGACAGGCGGGTCACACTGTTGGAGTTGCACCAACCCGGCCCCCCCGCGGCCGGCGACGGTACCCTGGCCGACGAGGAGACCGGCGGTCGAAATGTGAAGGGGAGGAAGCGACCAGCGTGAACGGGGAAGCCTGGAGTAGCGAACGGTACGATCGCGAGGCCCAGCAGCTGTACGAGCGTGGAGAGTGGGAGAGCGCCCGCCGCCTTTTGCGTCAAGGAATCTCGGACCACCCGGAGAGTCTCAATCTGCGAGTGTCGCTGGCGTACGCCGAGCTGGCGTGCGAGGAGTACGTCTGGGCCCGGCGAGCGTTCGCGGAGGCGTTGGAGATCGACCCGGATCACGAGGACGCGCTGATCGGTCTCGGCGAGGCGCTGCTCAAGTTGGATCGGGCGCGAGCGTTCGCCGTCTTCGATCGGGCCATGATCCTCGGCAGCGACGCCGAGGCCGAGCTCGCGCTGGCGATCGGTCGGGCGCTCTACCGAGAAGGTTTGTACGAGCGGGCGCTTTCGTTTTTCGAGCGGAGCCTGCGGAACGGAGGTCCGGCGGATGCCGCGGCGGAGATCGCGTATACGCTCTACAATCTCGGTCGTCCGGAGGAGGCACAGCCATATCTCGAGCGAGCGCTCGAGAGGGACTCGAGGCAGCACGAGGCGAGGGTCTTCCTCGGAACGGTGCTGTACGAGAACGGAGAGCTGGAGCGAGCGCTCACGACGCTCGAACAAGTCCCGCCGGCGGAGTTCTGGGATGCGCTCGCATTGTGGCGGACGATCGAGTTGCTGCGGAGCTACCGTCGCGTGCCGGAAGACTCTCCGATCCTCGACCCGTATCTTTCGCGCCTCGGGGAGCTCACCGTAGAGCCCACTCCTGAGGATCGGTTGCTGGCCGACCTGGGGGCCAGGACCGAGCACACGTTCGCGCCCGGCCAACTGGATCTGTTTGGGCTGCCCGGCCAGCCTCCGCACGTCGTGCACTCGAGAGACGGTCGCATTTACAGCGGCGATTGGGAGGAGATCGTCCGGGCGTTGCGAGACGACGGTCCGGATCCCACGATGTCGATGGACCAGTTCATGCGGGCGGCCGCGAGTATCATACGCCGCACGACCGGAATACCCGTCCCGGACGATGATCCGGAGGCCTTCATCCGCGGCTCCGAGAAGGCCGGTGCCCTGAGGATCGGACGATGAGTATGGAGACTCTGGCGGCGCTGCTTGCCCGTCGACTGGATGAAGCGGGTCGTGCCGGAGATGCCTCGATCTCGGTCGCCGAGCTTCATCGAACCTTGCTTCCCTACCATATCTGCCGCGGCTCGGTCGGCTACGCCACCAAGGCCGAGTACGATATCGAGATGCTGGAGCTGCTCTCCAGCGACCGATACCTGCTTCCGGCGGAGAACGAGTTGCGCTCCGCCGTGAGGGACGAGACGGCTTCGCCGGAGCCCGGCCTCGGTTTTCTCAAGAACTTCTCGGCTGCCCAGCTGGAGATTCAGTCGGATCTGAACACCGTCTTCGACGCCGAGGTTTCCATGTTGGCCGTCGAGACGCCTGAGCGAGGCTCCACCTCCGAACCCGAGATGGCCTCGGACCCGCCGGCCGCCGAGCCCACGGCCACGGGGGACGAGGGTCTGCGGGCGCACGCGGCGTGCTGGAAGTGCAGCCGCGAGCTCCCCCCACGACCCGACCTGCGCTTTTGCGTGTTCTGTGGTGTGGACCAGGATCGGCCTTGTTGCCTGGCGTGCGGCGAGGAGATGACCTCGGAGTGGGCGTTTTGTCCCAGATGCGGCAAAGGGGTCTCCACGGCGAACACCACGAGCACGTGATCCGAATCGCCCTTCTACCGGGCGATGGCATTGGACCCGAGGTGGTTCGAGAGGCACGTAGAGTTCTAGAGGCGGCCGAGTCGGGCGGCTGGATCTCCGTCGAGTTCGAGACGTTTCCGCACGGCGCCGATCACTACCTCGCCACGGGTGAGACGCTGGGAGAGGATGCGTTCGCCCAGCTCCGCGACGACTTCTCGGCGATTCTGCTTGGAGCGGTGGGCGACTCTCGCGTTCCCGATGGAGCGCATGCACGGGACATTCTGCTGGGGCTTCGCTTCGGCCTCGACCTCTTCGTCAACCTCCGCCCGGTGAGGCTACGAAGCCCTGACCTCACCCCGCTCCGGCTCGCCAAGAGCGAGACGATCGACATCGCGATCGTGCGCGAGAACACCGAGGGGTTCTATACGGGTTCAGGGGGCTCGCTTCGACCGGGCACCGCCCACGAGGTGGCGATCAGCGAGTCACTGGCGACGCGCTACGGGGTCGATCGGGTGGTTCGCGCCGCGTTTGAACTGGCCCGCCGCGAGGGTCGACGTCGCGTGACGCTAGGAGACAAAGCCAATGCCGTCCCTCACGTCTACGGTCTATGGCGGCGGGTCTTCCTGGAGATCGCGGAGGAGTATCCGGAGCTCGAAGCGGAGACTCGCTATGTGGACGCCCTGGCCATGGAGCTGGTTCGGCACCCCGCCCGCTTCGATGTAATCGTAGCTGAGAACCTCTTGGGCGACATCCTCTCAGACCTCGGTGCGGGCCTGGTCGGCGGCCTCGGCCTCGCTCCATCGGCGAACTTGGATCTCATCGGCCGTGGACTGTACGAGCCGGTTCATGGCAGCGCCCCAGATCTCGTCGGAAGAGGGGTCGCGAACCCGATGGCGGCCGTTCTGAGCGCTGCCATGCTCGCCCGCGAGAACGGCGCCGCGGAGGCTGCCGACCGGATCGAAGCGGCGGTGGATCGAGCGCTTCGCGCCGGGATCAGGACACCGGACCTAGGGGGTGATCGGACCACCGAAGAGGTGGGACGGTGGATCGCGGAGGACGTAGCCGGGGCAGACTGAGCCGGGTCTCGATCCGGCGGTGCCAAAGACCGGCTTTTGGTGTAGGCTTAGAGTCGTGCTCCACGGCCGTCTCCCATCATCTTCCGCGACGGCGTTCCGGAGTTGTGCCTGCAAGTACGTGACGATCAGCCGGAGAGGCTTGGGACTATGGGGACCATGGGAAGTGAAAGGGACGTGGTGTTCCTCTCGGCCGTCCGAACGCCTTTCGGTGCCTTTGGCGGCAGCCTGAGAGAGCAGACGGCGACGGACCTCGGGGTCGTCGCCGCGCGGGCGGCGATCGAGCGCTCCGGCGCGAGTTCGGATGGCTTCGACGACGTCTTCTTCGGGAACGTGATCCAGACGTCCGCCGACGCCATCTACCTGGCTCGCCACGTCGGTCTCCGGGCGGGCCTGCCGATCGAGGTTCCTGCAGCGACGTTGAACCGCCTCTGCGGCTCCGGCTTTCAGGCCGTGATCGACGGGGCCGAAGCGATCCTGCTCGGTGACAGCCAGCTCTGCCTGACGGGTGGGACCGAAGCGATGAGTCAGGCCCCGCACGTCGTCCGGGGCGTTCGCTGGGGGAAGCTCCGCCTCGGGCCCGCCGCACCCTTCGAGGACACGCTGTGGGAGGCGCTGATGGACTCCTACTGCGGCTTCTCGATGGCCGAGACGGCGGAGAACCTGGCGGATGAGTACGCCGTCACTCGCCTCGAGGTGGATCAATACGCGCTTCAGAGCCAAGCGCGGGCCAAGGCTGCCTGGGACGAGGGTCGATTTGATGACGAGGTTGTCCCGGTAACGGTCCAGGTGAAGGGCAGGGAAGTCGAGTTCCGGACCGACGAGCACATGCGTCCTGACACCAGTCTCGAGGATCTCGCCAAGCTGCGGCCGTACTTCAAGAAAGACGGTCTCGTCACCGCCGGGAACGCGAGCGGGATCGGGGATGGGGCGGCGGCGCTGGTGGTTGCTGATGCCGAGTATGCCCGGGCCGAAGGGCTCGAAGCGATCGGTCGCCTCGTCTCCTGGGCGGTAGTCGGTGTGCCGCCGCGAATCATGGGGCTCGGTCCCGCTCCGGCCTCGCGTGCGGCGCTGGATCGCGCTGGCTTCTCGCTCGACGACATGACGATTGTCGAGGTGAACGAGGCGTTCGCGCCGCAGTACGTCGCGGTGGAAAAGGAGCTCGGCCTCGAGCGCGAGAAGGTGAACGTCAACGGCGGCGCGATCGCCATCACTCACCCCCTGGCCGCGAGCGGGGCTCGGATCACCGCCCATCTCCTGCATGAGCTCCGCCGGCGTGGGGGAGGGTTGGGGTTGGGCTCGGCATGCATCGGTGGCGGTCAGGGAATCGCTCTCGTCGTCGAAGTGTGAGTCAGACCCAGAAAGACGTGACCGCGGCGGTACTTTACTAGACCGCTTTACGATGTGTCCGGTCGAGATGGACACGACGTGCCCGGTCCCGACCGCACCAGCGAAGAGGTGTTAGAATGGAACCGTTACTAGCCCTGTTGGCCATCGGTGGCGCCGCCGCACTCGCCACGAGCTTGAGGATTTTGAAGGAATACGAGCGAGCGGTCGTCTTCCGCCTGGGTAGGGTCCGGCCGCTTCGCGGCCCCGGCCTGATCTTTCTCGTCCCGTTCGGCGTCGAGAGGATGGTCAGGGTCAGCCTTCGCATCATCGCGATGGATATTCCGCCGCAGGATGTGATCACGCGCGACAACGTCTCGGTGAAGGTGAACGCCGTTCTCTACTTCCGCGTGTCAAAGGCTCAGAGAGCCGTCCTGGAGATCGAAGACTTCCTGTTCGCTACCTCGCAGCTCGCCCAGACGACGTTGCGCTCCGTGATCGGCCAAGCGGAGTTGGACGAGTTGCTGGCCGAGCGGGAGAAGTTCAACGAGATCCTGCGCCAGATCATCGATGAGGGAACGGATGTATGGGGGATCGATGTGACCGCCGTTGAGGTGAAAGACGTCGACCTGCCCCAGGAGATGAAGCGCATGATCGCCCGTCAGGCGGAGGCGGAGAGAGAGCGGCGAGCGAAGGTGATCAACGCGGAGGGCGAGTTGCAGGCCGCCGACAAGCTGGCGCTTCTGAGCACCCAACCGGCGTCGATTCAGTTGCGTTTCCTGCAAACCGCCGCGGAGATAGCTGCCGAGAACAACTCGACGACGCTATTCCCGCTTCCCCTGGACTTCGCGCCCTTCCTGCAGTCGATGAAGACGACGGCCGGATTCCCGGAGGGCGTAGCGGCGGAAGGCACCCCGGACGATGGCTCGGCAGCGCTCGAAGGTACCGAGTCTCGAGGCGAGATCGAGGGCGATCGCGAAGCGCCTGGCCGGCTGTCGTCAGGCACCACCGCGCCCGCCGCGCGCCGAAAGGCCGGAAAGCCGTCCTCCCGCAGCGAGCCGGATGGCTGATCCCGGGTCGGATTCCGACTCGTTCGCCGGAACTCCGGCCG
>JBDHIM010000065.1:0-11901 GCA_039587445.1 Gemmatimonadota bacterium | reverse complement strand
CGAGCGGCCACATCCGTCGACCGGATGCTGTCCCGGATGGAGTCGGCCACGGAGCGCAGCACGTCGTTGCCGGCCTGATGTCCGTATTGGTCATTCGCCTCCTTGAAGCCGTCGAGGTCCAGGAAGAGCATCGCGAGCGTGGAGCCGGTGCGATTGGCTCGCGCCACCTCTTCTCGCAGCCGGTCCTGTAAGGCGCGATAGCTGTATAGATCCGTGAGAGCATCGTGTGCGGCATCGCGCGCGACGCCCTCATACTGACGAATCATGTAGTACGGGCAGATAGTGAGTGTAGCCCGCTCCCGAACGACGGCCTCGGCGAACGTCCCGCAGGTCATATGGCCGCAAGCGCCGCAATCCCAGGGCTCGCCACCAGGAGCTGTTCCGATCTGATCCAGAACGGCTCCGACGTCAGCTTCCTGAAGAGCGGGTAGCGGTGCTCTTGGCTCATAAGTCGCTGAAAGATCAACACCTCCGGGCCGCTCGATGACTGGCTGGAGCGCCCTGTTTCGCTCGGTGAGCTCGACGATGCCTCGGCGCCAGTAGAGCTGGTCGTGCGGGCCCAGGGCGGGATGGTCGAGCGCTCCTTCAAAAGGAAGGATGTCGATAAAACCCAGAACCTTACCTCCCTTGATCGCCCAGGCGACGGCCTCGAGGGAATGGAGGCCTCGGAGCTTCATCAGGCCGGGCGATGAGAGGCGCCGTTCATCCAGCATCGCGCGTGGCAATCCCCCCGCCGTCGACAGGTACCGTCGGGTCTCCGGTGGAACGACGTTGAGGGTCTGGGGCTGGTTGATGGGCGTTGCGCTTCGCTCCTCGAGCAAATTGCCGAGCTCGGCCAGGGAGAGCGAGGCGTCGACCTCATCGGCCCCCTGCGGTCCCGCCGAATGCACACCAGCATACACGATCGGCGAGTCTTCAACGGCGTGTCGAAGGAAGCGCGCCAGGGCGATCGTTGGCGTGACGACGGGGGCCAGGTAGGGCACGAGCTCCGGGTATTTCGCCCGTACATAATCGACGACAATCGGACTCGTCGAGCGAATCCACGTACCCGGTGCCTCGTTCTCCTTCCAGAGCCGAAGGTACTCGGCGGCGACTAGCTCGTCGCCGAGGTTGTCGAAGAAGACGGAGCGAAAGCCCGCGGAGAGACAGGCGTTGACCAGCTGTTCCGGCGTTGCCGGATAGAAGCCGACGATCGCTTCGGAGGGGAGGATGAGGAGAGCGCGACCGCTCTCGATGGCGCCCTCGACGCTTCTGGTATCACCGACCACGTCGATCGCGTCGTGGGGACAGGCAGGCACGCAGAAGCCGCACTCCGTGCAGGCCGAATCGACGATCTCAAGATCGCTTCCGCGCACCGAGATCGCCTCGACCGGGCAAGCCCGTACACATGCCATGCAGGCGACGCATCGATCGTTTATGGAGAGACTAAGACTCACTGCTTACCGAACCGCTGACCTTCCAGAACCTGCTGCTGCCCATTACCCCGCGCGGCGACCACACATGGGGAGCGCGCCCCCAGAGCACCGCTACAAGAAGCAGGCCCTCGACCGGCGTGCGCCACCGCCACGCAGTCAACATACCGTAAGTCTAGGTGACGATTTTGGTTACCAGGCCATCTACTACCGAGATCTGCGCTGTTTGTCGCCGCTAGGGAAAGCCCCCGCGGGCATCTGTGGCGAGGCTGACACGATCCCGGCTGGAGTTCAGGCTTTGTCAGGACTCGGCGTGCTGGCTCTCATGGTCACGGGCGAGTCACGGTGGTCACGGTGTGATCGCCTCTATGCACCGAATGTCGTCGTGGTCCGGGCGATTGACGTAACTGGATACTGGTAAAGCGATTAGTTCCTCTTCTGCGAGCGGTATGAAGAGCTTCTTCAGAGCCTCGTGTCGGCGGACTCCGGGATCCAGCCAGAGGCGATGGTCCTCGGCGGGGACGATGACCGGCATCCGGTCGTGCAGGGAAGCAACCAGATCGTTCGCAGCGGTCGTCAGGATGGTACAGGATTCGATGGTCTTTCCGGCGCGCTCCCAGTGCTCCCACAGGCCCGCGAAACAGAAGGGAAGCCCATCCGGTCGTCGTAGATAGAATGGCTGTTTACGATCGCCCTCGCGCTTCCATTCGTAGAATCCGTCCGCGACCACGAGGCAACGACGGTCCGCGAATGCGTCCTGAAAGGCGGGCTTGGTGTGCGCCGTCTCCGCTCTCGCGTTGATCAACGTCGGCCAGGAGGAAGGCTCGTCGACCCAGCAGGGCATGAGTCCCCACCTGAGCAGTGCCAACTCGCGACCTCCTCGCCGCTCGTCGTGGCGGATGACCGGGATTCCCTGGGTCGGCGCCACGTTGTACCGGGGTGAGAGGGAGTCTGGCTCGAAATAGTCCACCTCGAATAGGCGCGCGACATCCGCCGCTTGAGTCGTGAGCGTGAAGCGTCCACACATCTTCGCTACGAGCCTTCCGAGGCTTCGGGTTGTGGCGTGATCTCGAGCTTCGCCGTGTGGATCCCTCGAGGAGTGGTGAAGTAAACGATGCTGCTCCTGCGGTCTCGCTCAGCCGAGGGATCGATGGCCCCGGCATACAACCGCAGTCCTGTCGGGATCCCGCAAAGCAGAAAACTTCCGTTTTGGTCGGCCACCGTCTCGAACCGTGAGAGCGACTCGGGTCCGGAGACTCCCGCGACCTTCCAGGCGGAAAGCGTCTCGACGTCCACTGGAGCTGCCAGCACAGCGAGAATGTGCGTGGAGAGGTGGACGATCGCGCCTCCCACCGGCCGGTCACTACCCGCTTCCACGACCGTGCCGGCGATCACCGTCTCTGTAGATTCGCTAGACGCGCCCTCGGCCGCGGGACAGAGAGCCGGAATCAAAGTCGAGGCGGGCGGGACGGCGAGATCGACCCGGGCGACCTCGCCGTCCTGAACGACGACTCGCTGCAGCACGGATCCGAGCCGGAGCGCGTCCGCTCTGCGATGCGAGAAGGTCAGGTAGAATTCTCCGACCGGAAGATTGTTCAATGAGTATCGTCCGGCGGCGTCGGAGGTCGTCCGCAAGTTTGTGCCGAGCAGGGAGACCGTAGCGCCGCCGAGCGGAGCGTTGGAGGTGCTGTCGAATACCTGACCCGAGAGCGCTCCGCGGCCCGGCGTGAGCCCACCGGGCGCCACCGAAATCCGCCCCCCGGCGTCGGCTACGATCAGGACTTCCCCGCCCTGTTCCACGATCGCACCCAGTCTGGTTTGCTGGCGCGCTCGCGGCGGATTCCCTGGAACCGGCGGGCCCGTCCGATCCACCACCGTGACCTGTTCGAGGACGGGCATGCGGATACGCCAGTCATCGACAATCCAAGCGCCGCCAGGAAGTCGGCGAAAGCCGACGCGGCCGCCCAGTTCGTCGGAATCGACACCGGACGGGAGGTTCTCGTACCGATACTGGATGAACTGAAGGTGAGCTGTCGACCGATCGAGCCACAGCACGCCGCTTATATCTGTCCGGTCGGTTTCGAGGAGTGGCTCGAACCCCAGTCCTATCATACCCGCGGTCTCGCCGCCGCCCTCTACCACCTGGAAGCAGTGATCATCAAGGAACAGATCAGACAGTAGGACCTGCGCATCGGGTGCAAAGTACTCGGTGGTGTCGGAGGGGAGGCGTCGCGTGTAGCCCGAGGCGGCGAGCTCCTCCACGGGCAGCGCCCGAAACGGATTCACCGCGAGACCGCTCAGGATCTCCATTTCCTCCTTCAGGACTCTGAGGCCTCGCGGGTCGAGCGTGCTGCGGTGCAGTCGTGTCGTGAATCGGAAAGCGCGCTGCTCCTCCGTCCAGACCGCGGTGGTCAACGCCTTTTTCGCTTCTTCCCATACCCGAGCCATCCGGCGGCCATCTTCCGGTCGACTCTCACATCGTCGTTCGCCCTCGATGCTGAGAGTGGCCAACTCGACGGGGCTCACTGGCATTTCCAGACGGTATTGGATCGACGGGCCGAGCGTCAGGCTCAACGGAGGGGAGGAAAAGCTGTCGTACCCGATTCGCTCCGCTCTTGCGACGTAGCGGCCTGCTGCCGGCGCCTGCAGCACGAAGACTCCCTGGTCGTCGGTGAGTGTCCCTGCAACCGTGGAGTCGCTCCCGTCCAGGAGAACAACGAAAGCACCTTCGATAGGTATTCCCGAGCCGTCCTCGACGAGCGTCCCCCTGATCGACTGGGCTTCGAGCTGCATGGAGTGGAAGAGGATAGCCAGGAGAGCGAGGAAGGCTACTGCATGGACCGGCCGTGACTCTGTGCGGCAACGCGAACAGGACATCGGCGACTTGCGGCTTCGGCTCAGGACCCGCTCAAGCTTTCGGTCGGGGCCGCTACCTCGAAGATCGCTTCATGGATCTCATCCTCGGCGACCGTGAAATAAAACACTTCCTCGCCGCCGATGCCCTCTTGATCTTCCACGCTCGCCGCCGAGTAAAGTCTGACGCCCGTAGGGACTCCACAAAACAGAAAGCCGCCGTTGTGGTCCGAGGTCGTCTCGAGTTGGATCTCCTCGACGCCCGCGTCCGGTTCGGCGAGCTCGGACCCCGCGAACACGCCACGAAGGTGGGTCGACAGGCGCACCGTCGCGTCCCGCATCGGATCTCCCGAGAGCGCGTCAATAACCAGGCCGACGACTATGCCCCCGTCACTCTCCTGCCCGGCGCACAAGGTCGGCGCCAGGCGCCGAGCCGACGGAATGGCGATGTCGACCCTGACTCGAACGTCTTCCCGTATCTGAACGGGCCGGAGCGCCGAGCCGAGGCGAAGCATGCCCACTCTCGGGTGAGAGATCGTGACGAAGAAGTCACCGGACGGAAGGTATTCCATCGAGTACTGCCCCTCTTCGTCGGTCGTCGTCCGGAAGTTCGTACCCAGGAGCGCAACGGTCGCGTGAGAGAGGGCCGCGTTCTGCGTGCTGTCGAACGCCACGCCAACGAGGGAGCCTCTTCCCGTCGGGCCGACGGAGTGGCCGACCGGGTCGGAGATTCCGACGAGCGCCCCGCCCTCCTCCTTGACGGCGACCAGCTTCCGCTTCTCGCGCAGGCGGCGGAGACTGCCCGGAACCGGATTGGGGTTGCCCTCCAACGTGACCTCGGTGACCGGCATGCGGATATGCCAATCGTCTACGACCCAGGCCCCGCCCGGGAGCATGCGGAACTCGAGGCGCCCGCCCAGCTTCTCGGCACCCCTGATCCTCCCGGGGAGGTACTCGTAGCGGTAATCCACGAATCGGAGGTGAGCATCGCGTGCACTCAACCAGAGCACGCCACTCACGTCCGTCTTGTCACCGTCCCGCTTCACCGGCTCGAACTCGAGTCCGATCATCCCCTCCATGTCGCCTCGCCCCTCGACCACAAGGAAGCAATGGTCGTCCAGGAAAACGTCCGACAAGAGGGTCTGCGCGTCCGGGGCGTAATACTCCGTGGCGTTGTCGTCTTCGGAGCGCCGAACGTAGCCGATCTCGGCGAGCTCCTGAGCCGGCAAAGCCCGGAAGGGATACGCGGCCAAGCCGCTCTTTATCTCGCCCTGCTGATCGAGGATCTCCAGGTTGCGGGGGTCGAGCAGGCGCTCCCAGAGTTGGATGGTAAACCGGAAATTCCGCTCCTTCTCCGTCCACACCGCTGTGGTCAGCGCCTTCCGCGCTTCCTCCCAGACGGCTGCCACACGCTCGCCCTCGGCCTTCCGGATATTGCACTGGCGTTCGCCCTCGACGCTGATCTGCGCCAGCTCGACGGGGCGCACGGGCATGGTCATTCGGTAGTCGAGCACCTGCCCCATCTCGAGATCCAGATCCGGAGATGTGAAGCTCTCGTACCCGATTCGCTCGGCCTTCAACCGGTACCGGCCTGGAGAGGGTGCCTCGAGCACGAAGCGTCCAACCGCGTTCGTCAACATGGCGACGACCTGCTCGCCATCTGCGTCCACCAGAACGACAAACGCTCCCTCGATCGGTGCGTTCAGGGTCTGTTCGACGAGTTCGCCGCGGACGGTTTGAGCGGGCGTTGACCGGAGGGGAACGAGCAGCAGAAGGCCGAGCGCCCAGAGGGCTCGCACGTACCTACAGCGCCAGACGGACGACGGCCGCGCCGCGGTTAGAACCGCTACAATTGATAAGAGGTGCCTCATCACTCCGACCGACCCTGCCATCTATCCATCAGCACTCCAAGCTCAACATAAGCCCGTGTGGAAAGGTGCGCTGCGGATCCCAGGTCCACCGAGCCACGCGAGCACGGTCCGCGGCCTTGCCTCGGCCCGATCTCGGCCAGAGAATGCGTCCGTATGAGCAGTTCTTAAACCAGACAACGGGGACTGAGGGAATGCCGTCCAGCTCGTCTATCTTCAAGAAGCTTCTCTTTCGCCTCGATGGCGCCGCCGACAGCAAGAAAGTCGGGTTCACGAGCGCCGCCGGGACCCGCTGGGCTGCTGAGTTGTGCCTTCACTCCGGCACCGACCCTCAGTCACCGCGGCTGATGATCCTGTTTCGCGACCTGGACGAGCCGACGACGCCGCAGAGGTACAATCTGGCGCCGACGTGGACATCGAAGGTACCCGCCGAGGCGGCCGAGCAGCTGGCAGAACGGGATCTGCGAGAACTGCTTGCCGCCTCCGTCCGGGCCTGAGGATGTCCGTCATGAGAAGGACCTTCTTCGATCAGAACCTCCTCGAGTGGGAGGCCTACGTTTCGGGCGGACAGCCCGGAACGCGGGCCGCCGCTCGCATCTACTTCAACTGTCTGACCGACAGGACTCGCAGACCGTTGTTCGTGACGCACGAGAGCGGAGACGTCGTGGAAGCCCAACGAGCGCTCGTCGAGCTTGATACAGCAGGTTTGGTCGCCCTGCTGGACCAAGCAGAGGCGCTGTCCTGACCGAATGATCAAAGAGCACCGAGACGGTTGGATCGAAGTCGTCACCGGCGTGATGTTCAGCGGCAAGTCGGAGGAGCTGCTCCGCAGGGTGCGCCGCGCGATGATCGCGCGGAAGAACGTACAGGTGTTCAAATCGCATCTCGACGACCGCTACGGCGGGATCGGTCATATCAGCTCTCACGATGGCCAGGAGATCCCGGCATGTCCGGTCTCGAGCTCACGAGACGTTGCCGAGCAGGTGGAGAGCGGGACCCAGGTCGTGGCTGTCGATGAGGTGCATTTTCTCGATGGAGGAATGGTCGCCGTCGTAAACGCGCTCGCCGACGAGGGTCGCCGGGTCATCATCGCCGGAACCGACATGGACTTCCGTGGCGAGCCGTTCGGCCCCGTCCCAGCCTTGCTGGCGGTGGCAGAGCGGATCGACAAGCTACACGCGATCTGCGTCGTCTGTGGCGAGCTGGCGACCCGAAACCAGCGCCTGATCGACGGAAGGCCGGCCCCCGCCGAGGGTCCGACGATTCAGGTCGGAGGATTGGAGAGCTACGAAGCTCGCTGTCGGCGCTGCCACGAGGTGCCTTCGGCCGCCGATGATCAGATGCAACTCATCTCCCAGATTCGTCGCCCCGTCTGAACGATCGCCCCGATCGGCGAGTCGACGGACGAACAGGCCGCCCCCTGACACGCACTCCGCCACGTCCTGGAATGCCGGGCTGATACGTTCCCAGAAGACGGTGGTTCGCCGAGCGGGGGGACTGGAACACAGACGTGCTGTCGTGGGTTGATCGGCATATGAGACGCTTCACGAAACAGGGACCGCACCGATTCGAGCGGGTGGCGATCGCCGCCGTCCTCGCTCTTCTACCGTCCTGCGGCGCGTCGCCGACAGCGCCCGACCCGGGACCCGTGGCAGAGCTCACATTCACCTCGTCGACGCTCGATCTGAGCGGTGATCTTCAGGCCGGGACCACGCTTCGCAACGTCGGTACCGTCGCCCTTGGGCCGATCACGATCGCCGTCGGCCAGCTGGAGCTCGGCGGCGTCTCGGTGCCGGGCGCCAGCGTTGAAGTCAGCCCGGCCGAGGTCGCGACCCTCAATCCCGGCGCTTCCGCAAACGTGACGGTATCGGTGGCATCAGACGTCGCGCTCCAGCCCGGTAGCTACAGCGCTCGCTTGGACGCGGTCGTCGCCGGTCGATCGGAGGCGTCGATCGGTCTCGGGTTCGTCGTGGAGGCGCCCGCGGCGGATGTTGCCTCGATAGAGATTCTGGGCGCCCCGGCGAGTGCCCGGCAGGGCGACGTACTGGTTCTCCGTGCAGAAGCGCGGGACGGATCCGGCTCGACGATGGATGGTGTCCAGATCGCCTGGGAGGTCAGCCCGCCTGGTGCGGGTCTGATCACGGCGGAGGGACGCTTCGTCGGCTACGTGCCCGGGATCGCTCAGTTAACCGCAAGCGCGGGCGGCCGGGAGGCGACCGCCACCATCGATGTCTCATCCCGGGGCTTGGCGCAGGGCTCGTTCGCGGTCTCCGGTCAGGGAGTACAGGACCTCCGTTTCAACTCGGACCTGTGGGTCCATGGAAACTGCGCCTACACGGGCACCTGGGGTGACCGTCAGGGCCAGCTCGGAAACACGCTGAACGCCTGGAACATTTCCGATCCGACAATGCCCGAACTGACGGCTGATGTGCTCGTCGACGCCCGCGTCGTCAACGACGTGAAGGTTCGGTCTGATGGAAAAGTGGCCGTGATCAGCCACGAGTTCTCCCTCGATCAATTGAACGGGATCACGCTGCTCGATCTGTCGGCTGACTGTGCCCCCACCGTGATCAGCCGCTTCACCACGGGTCTGCAATCGGGCATACACAACGTCTGGATCGACGGTGATTTCGTCTACGTGGTCACCGATGGCGTCGGCAGCGGTCTCCGCATCCTGGACATCTCCGATCCGCAAACCCCGACGGTCGTAGCCGCCTTCGCAGACCCGTTCAGCTTCCTGCACGATGTCTACGTACGAGATGGTCTGGCATTTCTGTCGCATTGGGACTCGGGCCTCATCATTCTCGACGTCGGGAACGGCATCGTCGGTGGGAGCCCAAGCGACCCGAGAGAGGTGAGCCGCGTCCGGACGAGCGGGGGCCAGACGCACAACGCCTGGTACTGGCCGGAGCGCGGTCTGGTGTTCGTCGGCGAGGAGGATTTCAATACTCCCGGGATCATGCACGTCGTCGACGTGACCGATCTCTTCGCTCCGATCGAGGTGGCGACCTTCCGGGTATCGGCAGACACTCCTCACAACTTCTGGTTGGACGAAGAGCGGGAGATTCTCCACATGGCGTGGTACACGCAGGGGATCATCTCCCTGGACGTTTCAGGCGGGCTACTGGGCGAACTGGAGCGCCAGGGCAGGACCATGGCGAGCCAACGGTACTCGAGCTTCGGCGCTTGTCCCGGAGTCGCAACCGGCACATGCACCTGGGCGCCACAGCTGCATGAAGGCCTCCTCTATCTGGCCGACATGAACACCGGTCTCTGGGTTCTGACTCCTGAGTTCTGAGCCCTGGGCCCCGCTTCCCGTCTACTCCCACTGATCGAGAAACACCAGGCCCGAGCCGGCCACGTACGGAACACCGAGCGCGTCCTCCTGGCTGTGTGTCTCTTGTTCACCGCACAGGCTGCCGGCGCCTGCGGACACCGGGACGCCGGCCGGCCTGTCGAAAGCTCTCCACGCTCGGCGCGTCTCTACGTTACCTCCGGTCTTACCGACCAGGTGTTTCGACTGGATCCCGAGACGGGTGCCGTCGTCACGACGTTCGACCTCGACATGCGGCGCGATGAGGTCGACGAGCCGCACGGAATCAGCATCTCGCCGAACGGTCGCCACTGGTACGTCACGGTCGCTCACGGCAATCCCACGCTTTGGAAGTTCGAGCTACCTGATGACCGCCTGGTGGGAAGGCTGCGGCTGGGTTCGAAAGGGGCGTCGAGGATCGGTTTGACGCCGGATGGCCGGCTCGCCTTCGTCCCCGATTACGATCGAGCGGGGACCGGAGCGGTGAGCGAGGTAACGGTGGTCAGAACCGAAGACCTTCAGCTCGTCGGCCGAGTGGAGGTCTGCGCGGCCCCGCACGACGCGCAGATATCGCCCGACGGCTCGCTCGTCGGGGTGACCTGCAGCCTGAGCGACGAGCTGGCGTTCCTGGACCCGGGCACCCTGGACGTCGTCCACCGCTTCGTCGTCGGCCCGGATCCGGGTCCTGCCGGGGAGCCGCGATATAAGCCGCTGAACCTCGTCTGGTCGCCGGACGGACGGTTTGTCCACGTGACGCTGAGCGCCGCCGCGATGATCCGCACCTTTTCCCTCGAAGGAGACGCCGTCGCGGAGGTTCAGGTGGGCAACGGGCCCGCGCAGCTGGCCTCGGCGCTCGATGGACAGATCCTGGTGACCGCGAACCGTCTCGACCGGACGGCTTCCGTCGTGGAGGTATCGCTCTCGCCCGATGGGCAGCCCCGATTGGAGGAACGACGGCGGTTGGAGTTGGACGTTCCGTATCCGCACGGCGTAGCCCTTACGCATGATGGTGGGACGGCCTTTGTGACCTACGAGGGTGAGCCGGGCATAGCGGCGGGCGTCGTCGCGGTTTCGACCGGCGACGGCACCGTCGCCTGGGCGGCCGAGGTGGGAGCGTATCTCCTCGGGGCAGCCTACTACGCTCCGGAATCCGGACCTTGATCTGAGAGTTTGGGCGCGGTTACCGGCTCAGAGCCCCCAGCGCACTCCGATCAGGGGGATGAGCGGAACCGAACCCAGGGAAACCGGCGTCCGGTCCTCGTCGGGATCGAACTGGAAGAAGAGCCCGTCACGGCGGTCGAGCGCGTTCAAAATCCGGATGTACGGTGAGATGCTCACCGGGACACCGCTCCAGTTGAAGACCCACGTGCGGTATATCGTGCCGTCGAGTCTCAGGTAGGAGCCGCGTGCGGCCCCGACGAGCGGGCTCGTGTCCGCCAGATCCGGGCGTCCCGGCGTGGCAGCGAGGAGTGGTGCCGGAGAGTTTCCACCGCCGAAGCCGTTTCCACCGCCGGCGCCCTCATCTCCCTGCGGGATCGGCGTGAAGGGAAGTGCGACGCCGTAGGCGAGGTTCAGGTCCACGCCGAAGCCCGAGACCAATTGGGCGCTGAGGCCGCCGCTGAGCAATTGGCGTCCCAGCGTGCGAGGAACGGCCTTCCGACCCTCGTATTCCGGCCTATACCAGGCGACAGAGTAGCCGACCCAGCCGCTGACCTTGCCCGCGCTCCGCTGGACCCAGAAATCGAGCCCGGAGGTCTCGAGGTCGGGGCCGACCGGGAGCTGCTCGAACGACTTTACGTACCCCTCCAGCCCCACGATGAAGTGCTCCAGGGCACGGCTGTTGATTCCGGCCACGAAGTGAGTCGAGCTGGATACCTGCAAGGCCGACGGGTCGGTCGCCGTCGTCGCGCCGTCCGGACCCTCGGAGGCGATCTCGACGAAGCTCCCGATCTCCGAGGAGAGAAGCGTCTCGGGCGAGAGCACGCGCTGATGGTATCGTCCGGCGGCGACGGAGATCTCGCTGTCCTTGAGGAAGGTCCACGCCACGCTCAACCTGGGTGCGACCCGGAGTCCGTCGGCCACGAAGTAATCCGCCCTCAGTCCCCCGCGGACCATGACCGCCGGCAAGAGGCGCATCGTTGCCTCGGCATGCGCACCGACCGACTCTCCGGCGCTTCGGCTACTGAAGGTCGTGCTCGCTTGATCGAGCGTCGACCTTGCGGCGTGCTGGAGCGAGACGCGGTCGAAGGACGCGCCCAGCTCCAACTGGGCACCGCCGATCCATCGGCTCATGGTGCCGGCAAGACGCATTCGCCGTGACAGGCCGTCCACGAGTAGAGGTGTCGCCCCGTCGAGTGGAAGCCTCGTGGTAAACTCGCCGAGCGCGGCTGTCAGCTCGAGGTCGCTGTCGAAAGCCCTTCCGAAGTACCGGACCGAGCCGGCCACGTTGCCCCAC
>JBDHIM010000229.1:0-2854 GCA_039587445.1 Gemmatimonadota bacterium | reverse complement strand
CTCGGCGCGCTGCGATGGCTGGAGGACGTCTTCGGTCCCTATCCGTACCCCCAGCTGACCAACCTTCATCGGCTCGAGGGCGGAGGAACCGAGTTTCCGATGCTCGTGATGAACGGCTCCGCCGGCGAAGGCTTGATCCTTCATGAGGTCGCGCACCAGTACGTGCATGGAATACTGGCGAACAACGAGTGGCGGGAGGCCTGGCTGGATGAAGGCCTCGCGAGCTTTCACGATGGCCGGCCTGTCGCGGCTCGAACGACTGGGTATCGCCGAGCCGGTGAGCACCCCTGCCAAGGACTTCTCGAGCTTCCAGATGTACGGCTCGATGTCCTATGCGAAGGCTTCCGTCATCTTCCGGATGCTACGCGAGCTGTTGGGCGAGGATGACTTCCGCCGCCTGCTGCGCGAGTACTATGCCCGCCACCGATTCCGTCACGTGACCGAATCCGATTTCCTCGGGACCGCGGAGGCCGTCAGCGGAAAGCAGCTGAAGTGGTTCTTCGATGCATGGCTGCACGGTAACGACACGTTGGACTACGCCGTCCGCGACGTCGAGCTGGAGCCTCTCGCGGACGGCAACTGGCGCACGATCGTAGAGGTCGAGCGTCTGGGTGAGATCTGGATGCCCGTGAGCGTGCGGGTGGATCGCAAGGTGGTGGTGGCGGAGTCCCGCTCGCGATCTCAGCTGGTTGAGGTCATTACATCGGATCGTCCCGGTGAAGTAGAGATCGACCCGGACGCGGTGCTGCTGGATGCGGACCGGTCGAACAACAGGCTGGAGCTGGATTGACCCTGGTCCAGGCGGCGATCTTCGCGGTGTGGTGCGGCGGCGCGGCCGAGAGGTGGCAGGCTAGGCGCAGAGGAGCTTCCGGGTCGCCTCCTGAGCTTCGCTGGGCTCGGCCGGCACGGCGATCGGGATCCCCCGCTCGCCCTTTCCCTCGGGGAGATGAAGAAGCAGGGGGCCGAGCGGTGGAGGGCCGTCGGGCTTTCGAGCCCGACCCTCGGGATCGACCGCGACCAGCTGTCCAGGAGCGATCTGCCCGGCAAGCCACGCTCCGTACTTTACCCACCTGAGCAGCGGATCCGAGTCGACCTCCTCTCCGCCGATGACGTCCGCTTGGTACCGCTCGACGGCCTCCTCGTAGAGGCCGGCGTCATTTGCCTTCAGACGTCGGAGAAACTGGCGATAGACCGGCTGGACATCACAGATGGCGTGATGAGAGAGCGCTGCCCGATACGCTTCCGACGTCGAGTCGGTCTCGTCGCTTCCCGTCACCGCTCTATTCGCCAGCCGCCATCGAGTCGAGGAACTCCTGATTGTTGCTCGTCCGGTTCAGGCGCTCGATGAGGAACTGCACGGCCTCGGCCGGCGGCATGTCCGAGAGGAAATTGCGGAGCAGGTACATCCGGTTGAGCTCGATGTCCGAGAGCAGCAACTCTTCCTTTCGGGTGCTCGAGCGGTTGAGGTCGAGGGCGGGATAGATGCGCTTGTCGGCGATCTGTCGATCCAGAATCACCTCGCTGTTTCCCGTTCCCTTGAACTCCTCGAAGATCACCTCGTCCATGCGGCTTCCCGTGTCAACGAGGGCGGTCGCGCAGATCGTGAGGCTTCCTCCCTCCTCGATGTTGCGGGCCGCACCGAAGAACCGCTTTGGCTTATGGAGAGCATTGGCGTCTACTCCCCCGGAGAGGATCTTGCCCGAGTGAGGCACGGTCGTGTTGTACGCTCGGGCGAGTCGGGTGATCGAGTCCAGCAGGATGACCACATCCTGCTGGTACTCCACCAAACGCTTCGCCTTCTCGAGCACCATCTCCGCGACCTGGGTGTGCCGGTCCGCCGGCTCGTCGAACGTGGAGGCGATAATCTCCGCCGCCACGTTCTCCTCCATGTCCGTAACTTCCTCCGGGCGCTCGTCGATGAGCAGGACGATCAGCTTGCACTCCGGATGATTGTGTAGGATGGAGTTGGCGATCTTTTGGAGGAGAATGGTCTTACCCGCCTTCGGCGGAGAGACGATCAGGCTCCGCTGTCCCTTTCCGATGGGCGCGATGAGATCGAGGATGCGCATCGAGATGTCGCCGTCGTCGTGCTCCAGGTTCAGCTTCTCCTCGGGATATCGGGGGCGCAGGTTGTCGAAGCCGATCCGGTGCTTGGCCTTTTCCGGGTCCTCGTTGTTGACCGACTCTACCTTCAACAGCGCCAGATACTTTTCGCCCTCCTTCGGAGGCCTGACCTGGCCGAGCACCGTGTCACCCGTTCGCATGTCGAAGCGTTTGATCTGCGACGGGGAGACGTATATGTCGTCTGGTCCGTAGAGGTAGTTCCAATCCTGACTGCGGAGGAAGCCATAGCCTTCTGGCAGAATCTCGAGAACTCCCTCGCCGCGAAGGACAACGTCCGAGTCGAGGAGATTCTGCTCGATGCGGAAGATCAGGTCCTGCTTTCGAAGACCCGAGTAGTTGTGGATGTTCAACTCCTCGGCCATTTGGTGAAGGTCGGCGATGGATTTGGACTTCAGTTCTGCAATGTCCACGGAACGAACTCCGTCGGAGTGAAGGCCCCTTCAGGGGTTTTCGGTTAGCGTCAGGACTTCCAGGATAGTTTCAAGAGGTCGCAGAAGCGGGGTGGATTCGAGAGTATGAATAACCACGGTCGAGAAACGGGTCAAGCTGGGAGGAGCTGATGGCGCGCCACAATCGTGAAGCTCGCGGGGTCGACCAGCGCGGCGAGCTATGGATTATCGGGTACCAGCCCGACTGGTTGAGCAGGGTCAAGATCTCACGAAAGCTCCCGCGGGGCCGCAGGCGCTCCCGGCTGACCATCTTCCGAAACCCGGCGCGACAGGCTCAGGCC
>JBDHIM010000228.1:0-2648 GCA_039587445.1 Gemmatimonadota bacterium | reverse complement strand
ACCCCCGGCACGGCGATCGAGGATGTCCTTTTGGACGCGCGGCGCAACAACTTCGTCGTCTGTGTCGCGGGCACGGACCACCTGGGGATCGCCGTGGCGGATCTGTCGACCGGCGAATTCGATCTTCAGGAGTGTTCCCCCTGCGAGCTGCCCGACGCGATCGCGCGCCTGGAGCCGGCGGAGCTGCTCGTGGATTCCGACAGAGAGGCGGTCCCCGAAGGCGGCTGGACCGTGACGCGCCGCGAGGGATGGCGCTTCGATCCCGATTTCGGAGAGGAGGCGCTTCGCCGGCGCTTCTCGGTGGCGAGCAGCGAGGGCTTCGGCCTGGCACCGGCCATGGACCGACACCTGGTGTCGGCTGCCGGAGCGCTCGTTGCCTATCTCGAGGAGGTGCGGCCCTCGGGTCTGAGCCACCTTCGCTTTCCGAAGGTCGAGCGATCGGGTCGCGCGATGCATCTGGACGAGATGACGCGCCGGAACCTGGAGCTCGTCGAGCCGCTCCGAACCGATGGAGGGGCGACCCTCCTGGACGTGCTCGACCGGACTCGGACGGCCATGGGGGCGCGCCTGCTGCGCCGCTGGCTTCTGCGTCCGCTGCTCGATCCGGCTCGGATCGCCGTGCGCCAGGATGCCTTGGCGACGCTGGTCGAGGACCCGGAGCTCCGTGGCTCGCTGCGGGCGAGGCTCGGAAGGGTGCGCGACCTCGAGCGCTCTGCCACCCGTGTCTCTGCCGGCCGAGCGGCCCCCAGGGAGCTCCTTGGCTTCGGCCAGTCACTCGGGGAGCTGCCCCACATCAGCGAGCTGGGGAGCGGCCGAGAGGGGAGGATCGGAGAGCTGTGCGGGAGCCTGGACGTGCTCGACGATCTCAGGGATCTCGTGGAGCGGGCGATCGCGCCCGAGGCGCCGGCCGCCCTGGCCGATGGGGGCGTCATCCGAACCGGGTTTTCGGCCGAGCTGGACGAGCTGCGCGGCCTGCGGTCGGGGGCCGTGGAATGGATCGCCTCGTTGCAGGAGCGGGAACGGCGGCGAACGGACATCCGGGCCCTGAAGATCGGTCACAACAAGGTCTTCGGATACTACCTGGAGGTCACGCGCCCGAACCTGGATCGGGTCCCCGAGGACTACCAGCGCAAGCAGACTCTCACCGGCTCGGAGCGCTTCGTGACGCCGGAGCTGATGGAGTGGGAGGAGAAGATCGTCGACGCGGACCTGAGGATCGGCGAGCTGGAGTCGCGACTCTACCGCGAGGTACGGGACGCGATCGCGGCTCGGGTCGAGAGGGTCCAGCAAGCCTCGCAGCGCGTCGCGGAGCTGGACGTGTTGGCCGCCCTCGCCTCGGCGGCGACGCGAGGGGGTTACTGCCGCCCGGAAGTGGTCGAGGAGTTCGGCCTCGAGATCCGCGGCGGTCGACATCCGGTCGTCGAGACGATGATGCCGCGCGAGGAGTTCATTCCGAACGATGTCGTGCTGGACCGCGAGGGGTTCGTGATGGTGCTCACCGGGCCGAACATGGCCGGCAAGTCCACCGTGCTCCGCCAGGTCGGTCTGATCGTCCTGATGGCGCAGATCGGCTCCTTCGTGCCCGCTGATAGCGCGCGGATCGGGCTCTGCGACCGCGTCTTCACCCGGGTCGGCGCCTCGGACAGCCTCACTCGAGGCCACAGCACCTTCATGGTCGAGATGACCGAGACGGCGACGATCCTGAACTCGGCGACCGAGCGGAGCCTGGTGCTGCTGGACGAGATCGGCCGTGGAACATCGACGTACGACGGCGTTTCGATCGCCTGGGCGGTCACCGCATACATCCACGACCGCATCCGAGCCCGGACGATATTCGCCACGCACTATCACGAGCTCGTGGAGCTCGCCGACCTCCTGGCCGGCGTGGTTCCGGCCAACGTGGCGGTCCGGGAACACGGCCACGAGATCGTCTTTCTCCGCCGCCTTGAGCCGGGAGGGAGCGATCGGTCCTACGGCGTCCACGTGGCTCGCCTCGCCGGCCTCCCGCGGGAGGTGTTGGACGAGGCCACGCGGGTTCTGCACGAGTTGGAGGGCGGCCCCTCGGGCGCCGGCAGCAGGCTCGCCGGTTTGTTGGATCGCGAGCAGTACTCGCTGTTCGCCGAGCCCGAGGAAGAGGACGGGGAGCGCTCGAGGGAGGCTCGGTCCCCTCTGAACGAGGAACTGCTGGCGAAGCTGTCTGAGCTCGACCCCGAGCGGCTCACGCCGATCGAAGCGCTTCTCACCCTGGCGGAGCTGAAGCGCCTCGCGGAGGCTCGAGAGGGATGAACGGCGGGCGGATCTGGGGTCGTCTCGGGATCTGCGCGCTGGCGGTGTTTCTGCCGGGATGCAGCGAGACGATGAGGCCTGTATTGGGCGGCCTCGCGGTCGGTGACCAGGGGTCGGCGTTCCATATGCCTACACTGCTGAACGAGCAGCTCCCTTTCGAGTATCCGCAGGATGCGTGGACCAGCCGGATTGGCGGAGAGACGGTGCTCCGGATCCGGATCTCGATGGCGGGGGCCGTCGACTCGATAGCCGTTCAGAAGACCAGCGGGCACCGAAGCCTGGATTCCGCCGCCGTGGCGGGCGCCCGCGAGCTACGTTATGCGCCGGCTCGGCAGGGAGAACGGCCCGTTCCCGTTTGGGCG
>JBDHIM010000064.1:0-12351 GCA_039587445.1 Gemmatimonadota bacterium | reverse complement strand
AATCGCATGGAATGGTACGGCCAGGTCAATATCCTGAAAGGGGGGCTCGTCTTTTCGGACATGGCCACGACGGTCAGCTCCGGACATGCCCACGAGCTCCGCACGAGAGCGGGCGGCTTCGGTCTCGACGACACGTTTATCGCTCTCCAGGACCGGTTCGTCGGCATCGTGAACGGCATCGACGACCAGATATGGGATCCGAGCACCGACAGGGACATCGAGGCGAACTACAGTCGGGATGAACTCTCGGGCAAAGCCGAATGCAAGGCCTGGTTGCAGCAGGCCTGTGGGTTCGAGGTGGATCCCCAGATCCCGCTCGTGGCCATGGTAGCGCGCATGGTGCAGCAGAAGGGCCTGGACCTCATCCTGACGGCGAATCTGCTTGGTGCCACCGACGCCCAGTACCTTTTCCTCGGCTCGGGGGAGAGCCGTTACGAGGAGGCGTTGGGGGCGTTGGTGGCCAGGGCGCCGAACCGGATCGCGGCGTTCTTCGATTTCACGCACGCGCGGGAGCGGCAGGTGCTGGCCGGCGCCGATGTACTCCTCATGCCGTCGCTCTATGAGCCGTGCGGCCTGACGCAAATGCGGGCGCTGCGTTACGGCACGTTACCGGTGGCTCGGAGAGTCGGCGGGTTGGCGGACACGATCGAGGATCAGGTCACGGGCTTCCTGTTCGATTCTTTCGAACCAGCGGCGCTCGAGCGGGGGCTCAAGAGGGCGTTCGATCTGTTCGACGGTTCGAAGACATGGCGGCGCCACGTGCGAGAGGCGATGGCGCGGGATTTCAGCTGGCACCGATCGGTGGAACGGTACCTGGCGGTATATGAGAGTGCCTTCGAGCGGCGATCGCGACAAGCCTGACCGTCGATTGGGTGCGGCGACCCGGATGCGGTCGTTAGCACTGTCAGGCAATCTCCCACCAGCGGGCGCGAAGATCTCCCCCTATGCGTTTCCGGCCAAACTTCGTAGCCTGAAGCATGCCGGTTGCGTAGCCCGACGCCGACCGGTTGATCGGACTCCGAGACGTCGAGGAGGCAGCCATGAAGAATTACGTGGCCTACTGTGCCGCTTGTGACTGCGAGGTTCTCGTTAAGGTGGACCCCGGAGCCGAGCGTGAGACGGACATGTCGGATGTCACCTGCCTGGAGAAGGTCGACTCCTGCGATGCCGTGGAGTGTCCGTTGACGGGCGCCAGCGGCGAGGAGCTGCTCGAGCGCCTGGAGTTCCTACCTGTGGACCTGCACGGGAAAGAGGTTCGGACGCTGGACGAGTCTGAGGAGCTGGTCCGAAAGGCACGGATTTCGGCGCTCAGGAGAGGCACCGGGCGGCAGCACGAGGGCTAGGCTCCGCACCCTGCGACGGGGATCCCTGCCGGCGGGACGGAGCCGGAACGCTAACCCCCGCTTTGCGGGGCGAGCAGGGACTCCACGAGACGCTTCCGAAACCGGGTGCCGGGCGCGAAGAAGCTCGGGATGCTGGCCCGCCGGCCCTCTGCACCTTCAGCCACCTCGTCCATCAGAATCCGTCCGTCCACCGTGCGATAGACCGTCCTCAGGCGGTCGCCGTCGATGCGGAATACAATCTCGTCTCCCTTCTTGGCACCGGTCTCTTCCAGAAAAGCGAACCAAAGCGGAACATTGCGCGAGAACTCCTCGAAGTACTCCTGCGAGATGAAGCCGGCCTCGGCGGCCTTCCTGCCCGTGTCTCGCATGCCGCCCGTCAAGCGGCCCAGGCTCACGTCACGGTGGAACACCTGCCGTGCCCAGGCGTCGTCGACCTCGCGCATCACGGCGGAAACGGAATCCGCGAGCTCGTCGCTGTAGTCCTGCCCCTCCGCGAGCGACCTCAGCCGTTCGGCCGTCGCCGCGTTCACCCGAACCGTCAACGTCAGGACGTCGATCTTGAACACGGTGACTTCGAGAAGCGCGGACATCTCGGAGAACCGACCTTCGGCCAGCCCTGAAGGGTCGAATGGATCTTCGCTCTCCACAGCCGTCGCGGCCGATCGCGGCGCCGTAAACGGCTGCGCGATTCCCGGGGAGGCGAGCGTCGAGACCAGCAACGACGTCAACACCGGCGCGATGTAAGCGCAACGTCGCCCCTTCCGCGAAGTCCGGCGGTTCACGGCAGATCCATCGATGTCAAGTCGGGCATCGGCATCTCGCTTTCTCGTCCATCCAACCTACAGAAGTTAAGTACTCTAGACGTCCGGTTGGTTCCGGGACGACCGATCGCCATCATCCTCGGATGGCGGAATTCGACTATGTGCTTGTTGGCGGCGGCCTGCAGAACGGCTTGATCGCCGCGGCGCTCAGAGAGCGGCAGCCGGCGAGCCGGATCGCGCTCGTCGAGCGGGAGAGCGCTCTGGGCGGGAACCACACGTGGTGTTTTCACGAGGAGGACCTGGCCGCCGGCTCCCGTGACTGGGTCGAGCCGTTCGTCGTGCACCGCTGGCCGGGCTATCGCGTCATCTTCCCGAACCTGGAGCGCACGCTACCCGGCGCTTACTCGGCGATCACCAGCGAGCACCTCCACGAAGTCGTGTCCGCCGCCGTGGGGAATGGACCGGGCTCCAAGCTGTTCCTGAACGCCGAGGCATCTGAGGTCTGCGCTCACGCCGTGACTCTGAGATCGGGAGAGCGTCTCGAAGCCACGGTCGTCATCGATGCTCGGGGTCCGCTGCCTCCGTCCGTGCCCCGGCGCGAGGGCTACCAGAAGTTCCTCGGCTTCGAGTTGGACCTGACCCGGCCCCACGCCCTCGATCGCCCCGTCTTGATGGACGCGATGGTCGATCAAACGGAGGGTTACCGATTCTTCTACGTCCTTCCGCTCGGCCCTTCGAGGCTGCTCGTCGAGGATACGTACTTCCACGACCAGCCCGACCTGGTTCCCGTCGAGCTCCGCCGCGGGATTCTGGACTACGTCGCTGCGGCGGGTTGGGAGATCGCGGGCATCGTGAGAGAGGAAACCGGCGTGCTGCCGATGCCGTGGGCCGGTGCTTTCGCGCAGCCCACGCCAGGTCCGCTCGTGGCCGGCTACCGAGGCGGCTGGTTTCATCCCGGCACCGGCTACTCCTTCCCGGTCGCCGCGCGCCTGGCGGAGTTCGTCGCCGCCCGTCCGCCGGAGGCGCTGTTCGGCCGGGAGCTCGGGCGGTTCAGCCGCCGGCACTGCCGTCAGGTGCTGGTAACGCAGCTCCTCAATCGAGCTCTCTTCCGCTGGTTCGCGCCGGCCTCGCGGATCTGGGTGTTCGAGCGCTTCTATCGTCTGCCGGCTGCCACGATTGGAAACTTCTATGCACTGCGGCTAGCTTGGCACGATTGCCTTCGCCTGGTTTCGGGTCGGCCGCCGCGCGGCCTGTCGATGCGCTACCGCCTCCGATCACGAGGCTTGTAAGAAGCTTGCCGATGAGTCATACAGCCAGGTTGCTGGAGCCGGATGCGGGGTTGGCTTCGTCGCTCGCCGCGCTCATCGAGCAGCTGCCCGCCTCGCTGGAGGCCGAGGAAAGCATCGATCCAAGCTTTTGGGATTCCGCCCTCCTCGATCCCGCGCGAGACATCCTCGGCCGCACAGGCAAGGGCCTTCGAGCCCGGTTGCTCGAGTGTTCCTGGCATCTGGCCGACGGCGGACCCAAGGGTCCGCCGGAGATTCTGCCGGTCATGATCGAACTGCTGCATGTCGGCTCGCTGGTGATCGACGACATCGAGGACGATTCCCCGATACGACGCGGAGAGCCGGCCCTCCATCGCCGGTATGGGCTTCCGCTGGCCCTGAACACCGGGAATTGGCTCTACTTTCTGTCCCTCGCGTTGCTGTCGCGCCTCCCCACCTCCGACGAGCTCCGGCTGGCCCTGTACGAGGACATCAGTCTCGCCCTGCTTCGCTGCCATCAGGGCCAGGCCTTGGATCTGTCGGTGCGCATCACAACCGTTCGGAAGGCTGACGTGCCCGGAGTAGTGGCCGGCACCACTCGTATGAAGACGGGGTCCCTCATGCGTCTCGGGGCGGTCCTCGGCGCCCGAGCGGCGGGCGGCTCGCCCGAGAGGATCAAAGCGCTCGGCCGGTTCGGCGCCGATCTCGGCATCGGCCTGCAGATGCTGGACGATTGGAGCGGAATCGGCGCCGATGGACGCCGGGAGAAGGGCATCGAGGACATCAAGCTGGCGCGCCCGACCTGGCCGTGGGCGTGGCTCGGCGAGGACTGCGACGAGTTGGGCTATGCGGAGCTCATTCGGCAGGTGCGGGGACTCTCCATCGACTGGGAGGCGGAGCGGGTCCTGGAGCGGATGCGGACGATCCTCGCTCCGATCGCGGGCGAGAAGATACGAAGCCACCTCGACGGTGCGCTGGAAGGTCTGCGGGAGGAGGTCGGCGAGTGCGAGCAGCTGGAGGCCATCCGCCAGGATGTGGACAGGCTGGAGCGGGCTTTCGGCTGATATGAAGGCGCCACGCGCGGCGGTCGTTGGAAGCGGGTTCGGAGGCCTCGCCGCCGCCATAAGGCTGCAGAGCGCCGGCTTCGAGACGACCGTCTTCGAGGCCAGGGACCGGCCCGGCGGCCGGGCCTACGTATACGAGCAGGATGGTTTCATCTTCGACGGCGGACCCACGGTCATCACGGCTCCGCACGTGTTCGAGGAACTCTTCCTGGAGGCGGGACGCAGCCTGGATGATTACGTCCAGCTCATGCGGGTCGAGCCGTTCTACCGGCTGCACTGGGAGGATGGGGCCCGGTTCGACTACGCGGGCGACACCGAGTCCATGGTGGCCCAGATCCGGGCTCACAACCCGGCGGATGTGGACGGCTACTTGGCCTTCGTGGAGTATGCCAGCCGGGTGTTCCAGGCCGGCTACGCCGAGCTCGCCTCCACTCCCTTCCTGCGTTTCTCGGACATGGTGCGAGTCGCTCCCGACCTGATTCGCCTGCGGGCGGATCGATCAGTTTACAGGACGGTGAGCCGATTCGTCGAGGATGAGCACGTACGGCAGGCGCTCAGCTTTCACTCCCTGCTGGTAGGCGGCAATCCGTTCGAAACCAGCTCCATCTACACCCTCATCCACTACCTCGAGCGGGAATGGGGCGTCCTCTTCCCGCGCGGCGGCACGGGCGCGCTCGTGCGGGCGCTCGTCGAGCTGTTCGAGGAGTTGGGCGGAGAGGTCCGCTTGAGCGCGCCGGTGGAGCGGATCGAGCTCGAGCGGAGGAACGGCAGAGCGACCCATCGGATCTCGAGCGGGCCTGTGGAAGATGAACCCTTCGATCTCGTCGTCTCGAACGCGGATCTGCATCACACGTACGGGAAGCTGCTCCGCTCCGTCCCCGAGGCGGCGCCGATGCTCCGGCGGCTGGAGCGGATGGAGTGGTCGATGTCGCTGTTCGTGCTCTATTTCGGGACCGACCGCCGCTACGATGAGACGGTGGCGCACCACACGATCCTGTTCGGGCGCCGGTTCCGCGGGCTCCTGGACGACATCTTCCACGGGGATCGGATTCCGGAAGATTTCAGCCTCTATCTGCACGCGCCCACCGTGACCGATCCCTCTCTCGCTCCCCCCGGGTGCGAGGCGTTCTATGTCCTCGCGCCGGTCCCGCACCTGGGCAACGCCCGGATAGATTGGGCGTCGGCCGCCGAAGGATACGCGGATCGGATCTTCGAGTACCTGGAGCGCTACCTGCCGGACCTCAGGAAGCACGTCATCACGAAGCGCTGGCTCACCCCCTCGGACTTCGAGAGCGTGCTCAACTCGTACCACGGATCGGCTTTTTCCTGTGCTCCCAAGCTCTCCCAGAGCGCCTGGTTCCGGCCGCACAATCGTGACGATCGCATCCCCGGGCTCTATCTGGTCGGGGCCGGTACGCACCCGGGCGCCGGCGTGCCGGGTGTGATGAACTCGGCCAAGGCGACCGCCGGGCTGGTCATCGAGGACTTCCGGCCGTGAACGACGCGCTTCGCGCCTGCTACGACGTCATTCGGCGGCACTCGAAGAGCTTTGCGTTCGCCGCCCGCCTTTTGCCGGCCGATGTCCGGGACCGCGCGGTGGCCGTTTACGCGTGGTGCCGACGGGCGGATGACGCGATCGACCTGGCTGGCCCCGATGGCCCGGAGGCCGCGCTGGTCGGGTTGCGAAGGGAACTCGACGATGTCTACGCCGGCCGTTCGATGACGGATCCGGCGCTCGAGATGTTCCGCCGGACGGTGCAGGAGAGGGGCATACCGAGGCGGTATGCGGAGGATCTGCTGGCCGGAATGGAGATGGATGTTCGAGGGCAGCGCTATGCGAGCCTCGATCCGTTGCTGGAGTACTGCTACTGCGTGGCGGGCAGCGTGGGGCTGATGATGTGCCACGTTATGGGCGTCAAAGACGAGGGCGCCATGCGCAACGCGGCGCATATGGGCATGGCCATGCAGCTCACCAACATCTGCCGGGATGTGGAGGAGGACTGGCAGCGGGGGCGAATTTACCTGCCGGACTCCCTTCTTGTCCGCTACGGGGCTCCGAATCTGAACGACGAGCTGGGTAAACCGTTTCCGGAGACGGCCGGCGCTTCCGTGGCCCAGACCATCGCTCACCTGCTGGAGGAGGCCGATCGCTACTACGCGTCCGGCGACGACGGTCTGCCCGCGCTGTCGTGGAGGTGTTCCACGGCCATTCGGACGGCCCGGTTGGTCTATTCATCTATCGGAGATCGCATACGCAGTGCCGATTGTGATCCCACGGCAGGTCGCGCCTACGTTCCCCTGTCTCGGAAGCTCGGGCTGGCTGCGAGTGCGCTTGGGGCTTCGGGCGCGGACCTTCCATTGCGGGTCGTACGGCTGCAGGTCGGGGGGGCGAGCGCCCCGGCCCGGCTGGTGAGCTATCCGGAAGATGTCCTACCTGTTTGACGGGATCCATTGAGCGCTCCGGCCGAGGCAGACCTGGCAGCAAGGAAGCGCCGAGTAGCCTCCGACTTCGATCGCGTTGCGCGTGGCTACGATCGCCTCAACGCGCTCAACCCCGGATACTTGAAGCACCTCCGCTGGAGCGCCGAACGCCTCGGTCTGGAGGCCGACGCCCGAATCCTCGATCTATGCTGCGGTACCGGCCTCTCGACTGCCGCGCTACGCTCCGTCTACCCGGAAGCCGAGCTGACCGGGATGGACGCGTCGGCCGGCATGCTGGCGCGGGCCCGGGATAAGTCGAGCTTGAAGGACGTGACGTTCTTGCAGGGCGATGCGATGGATCCCGCCGAGGCAGGGGCGGCGGGACCGTATGACGGAATCCTGATGGCGTATGGGATTCGGAACGTCCCGGACCCGGATCTATGCCTGCAGCGTATCGGCGCCTTGCTGGCGGGTGGCGGAGTGGTGTGTCTGCACGAGTATTCCGTCGCCGGCTCTTCCAGAGCGCGTGCGATCTGGAAGAGCGTGACGAGCGGCGTCGTCATTCCGCTGGGTTTCCTGTTCACGCGGACGACGGCGATCTTCCGCTACCTGCGCCGAAGCGTTCTCGAGTTCGACTCCGTGCAAGAGCTGGAGGGACGGCTCCGGAAGGCCAACTTCGTCGAGGTGCGGACGGAACCGATGGACGGCTGGCAGCGGGGCGTCGTCCACAGCTTCCTCGCCCGGAAGCCTGCCTGATGGCCCGAGGTGCGAGAGAGCTCCGCCTCCCCCGCGCCATCGGACCTCGCGCCGGCCCCGCGGGAAGGTCGGCGGTCGTCGTCGGTGGCGGTCTGGCCGGCGTCGCTGCCGCGACGGTGCTGTCGGAGCGGGGCGTCGATGTGACGCTGGTCGAGAGGGAGAGCTTCCTGGGGGGGCGCGCCGGGGCCTGGAGCGACCGGCTGTCCAGCGGCGAGCCGTTCGAGATGGAGAGAGGCTTCCACGCTTTTTTTCGGCAGTACTATAACCTTCGCGCTCTGCTCCGCAGGATCGACCCGGAACTTGAGTTGCTCGTCCCCCTGGAGGATTACCCGATCCTGGGACCGGACGGAGAGGTGCAGAGTTTCCGCGGTCTGCCGAGGCGAACACCGTTCAACGTAATGTCGCTGACCGCTCGGTCACCGGCTCTGGGCCTCGGCGACCTCATCCGAGTAAACGGCCGTCGCGCGCTCGAGATGCTCACCTACGACGCGGAGCGGACGTACGGCAGGCGCGATCATATGAGCGCCGGCGAGTACCTGGATTCGCTGCGCTTTCCGCCGCGCGCTCGGCGCCTGCTGTTCGATGTCTTCTCCCACTCGTTCTTCAATCCGGAGCGCGAGATGTCGGCGGGGGAGCTGCTGATGATGTTCCACTTCTATTTCACCGGGAATCCGGAGGGCCTCGTATTCGACGTGGCGCGCCGACCGTTCTCCCGGTCGATCTGGCATCCGTTCGAACGCTACCTCGAAGATCTCCGGGTGACGATGCGGATGGGTGAGAGCTCCCGCGCCATCGAGCGCGTGGGCGAGGGTGGCTGGCGGGTACTGACGGACGAGGGACGAGTCGAGGCGGACAGCGTCGTCCTCGCGGTGACCGTTCCGGCTCTACAAGACCTGGTGGCGGAATCCCCCGATCTCGGGGAGCCAGAGTGGCGGCATCGCATCGAGTCACTCGAGCTGACGAACCCGTTCGCCGTGTGGCGTCTGTGGTTGGACCGGCCCACGGACCGGGGTAGGGCTCCGTTCGTCGGAACGACCGGCCTCGGACCGATCGACAACATCTCGCTCTATCACCTGTTCGAGGATGAGAGCAGGGAGTGGCACGAGAGGCACGGCGGAGCGATCGTGGAGCTTCACGCCTACGCGGTCGAGACCGGTACGGACGACGAACAGCTGAAAGCCCAGCTGCTCGGCGCCCTGCACGCGCTGTACCCGGAGACCCGGAACTCCCGCATCCTTGAGCAGCGTTATCTGGTCAGACAGGACTGCCCGGCGTTCGCGCCTGGATCCCACGCATCGCGGCCTCCGGTCGAGACGCCGTTCGACGGAGTGACGGTGGCGGGAGACTTCGTGAAGCTGCCGATTCCGAGTGCGCTGATGGAGCGCGCCGTTGCATCAGGCTTCCTGGCGGCGAACTATCTCCTCGCCCGCGATGGGGTGTGCTCCGAGCCGATCCGCTCGATTCCGCCCCGCGGTCTGTTGACGGGGGCACCTGTTCAGCGCCCCTCGCGTCCCTCTGCAGCGTCTGGATGACATGAGTGAGCCAAGGTTCATCAACATAGGAAAGAAGCTGCCTCCGGCTGAATCGATCTCCGAGGTCCCGGACTGGCAGCAGGCGCAGCCCGCCTGGATCGAAAGCGCGCTCCAGCACGCGATCTCGCTTCCTTCGGGGGGTTGGTACGTCGTGGACGGGTCCAGAGCCATCGTCGAGAGCCCGAGATGGTACCGGATCGCCGGCGAGGAGTATGTGGCCTGGAGATCGGAGGGTGGAGCGATCGTCGCTCCCGACAGCTGTCCCCACATGGGTGCCCGGCTCTCGGACGGGTTCTGTCGCGAGGGTCGCGTCGTATGCCCCTGGCACGGGTTGGCGCTCGGGGACGAGGCGCACGGGGCCTGGCGACCTCTTCCCGTGTTCGACGACGGTGTGCTGCTTTGGGTACGGCCCGAATCAGGCGACGCGACGACGCGCGAGCCGATCCTGACGTCGCGTCCCGAGTGCTACTTCGACGCCGTCATGCGGCTGGAGGCGAACTGTGATCCGCGGGACGTGATCGCCAACCGTCTCGATCCGTGGCACGGCGTGCACTTTCATCCCCACTCCTTCGGTCGCCTCAAGGTGATCGAGCGCGACGAGACGACGATTACCGTCCGGGTGGTCTACCGCCTCGGGAAGAGGCTGGGAATGGAGGTGGATGCCCGGTTCACCTGCCCCGAGCCCCGCACGATCGTCATGACGATCATCCGGGGCGAAGGCGTCGGGTCGGTCGTGGAGACCCACGCGACGCCGATCGAGCAGGGTCGATCGGCGGTCATCGAAGCAACGCTCGCCGCCTCGGACCGTCCGCAGTTCCACACGTTCTTCAGGGCCTTCGGCGGCCTGATGCGTCCGATGGTGGAGAAGCGGGCGAGACGCCTGTGGGTGGAGGACGGAGCCTACGCCGAGCGGCGCTACGAGCTGCGCCGGAACGGCTGATCAGGAAAACCGCGATCTCGGCGTTCGGGACGTAGTAACCCTCGAGTCGACCCGGTAGCCCTCAATCGTCGGGTGGGAACTCCTTCAGGATCTTCTCCACTACCTGACGGATCAAGTCGCTCTGCTGCTCTACGGTGGCGTTGGAATTCGGGACGGTTTCCCCGGACCCGCGCCAGACGACCTCGTTGCTCTCCGGGTCGATCACGTCGATGACAATCGTGTTCGCGGTGTATTCCACCCTGGCTGTCGAGCGTGCTCCCACGAGCGCCTGGTTGTACGGTACAAACCTCTCCCTGTCTTCGGCTCCCAGCTGGTAGGCGACGAGAAAGCTCGGCTCATCTTCGTCCCGGCTGAAGCCTCTCTCCTGCAACACGCGGTCGGTGCCGCGCTGGACCCGGACGGCCGTCGTCTCGCTCGCGTCCTCCGCTCGTTCCTGTTCGACCCAAGCGTAGGTGCCCAGGTCGGAGAAGGCGAAAGACCGATCCCAGTCGGTCGACACTGAGATGATGGGGCCGCATCCCGAGCAGAGAAAAGCCAGATTCGCGAGCACGATCGTCTTGTTCATGACTCCACCATGGTAGGGTGCGCGGTGAGGCTATTATAATGCGCGACGCGAACTTGGGAACCCGGAGACACCTCGTGGCAAGACTGAGCGGTGCGATACTAGTGATGGCCGGCCTCACCCTCGGTGTGACGCCGGAAGCCGCGGCCCAGGACGCCCACTACTGGACCACCCAGTACGGAAACCGCTCCCGGCTGCTGGCCGGCGCCGTGATCGGCAGCGTCGATGATGTCAGTGCCGTCTTCTACAACCCGGGGGCACTGGCGCTTCTCGACAAGCCGGAGCTCCTGCTGGGCGGGAACGTCTTCGAGTACACGAACGTGGGGTACGAGGGCTTGATTGCCGGCGACGTCGATCTGACCTCCAACCGATTCAAATCCCTTCCGGCGATGATCGCGGGAGAGTTCCCGTTCAAGTTCCTCGGCAAGAACCGCCTCGCCTATTCCTATCTGGTGAGGGCGGACTTCGACTTTCGGATCCGGGAAAGAGGGGTTCTGGAAGGCGGAGACATTGGCCTGCCCGGACTGGAGGACGTCGCCGGCGATGTGCGTATGGACCAGGACTTGACGGAATCCTGGGGCGGCCTGACCTGGGCGCGGATGCTGGGCGAATGGGGATTCGGCGTCAGCCAGTTCATCGCCGTGCGCAGCCAGCGAACCGAGCTCCAAACACTGGCCCAGGCGCGGAGCTTCGAGGATGAGGAGCTCATCTCGCTGCAGAACCGCGACTTCAAGTACACGGCATGGCGAATCCTCTGGAAGCTCGGGGTGAACCGGATCATCGACCGATGGCAGTTCGGCCTGAACGTCACGTCTCCCAGCCTTTCCCTGGGCGGAAGCGGAGATGTGGGCTACGACAGCACGTTCGTCGTGGAAGCCAACGACCCCTCGATCTCCAGCGGCATCGTCACGACAACGCAGGAGGACCTGTCGGCCCGTTACAAGACGCCCCTCTCGATCGGGGGCGGCGGAGCGTACTCCTTCGGGGAGGGCCGTCGCGTACACTTCGCCGCCGAGTGGTTCGCGGACGTCCAGGAGTACGACGTGATCGACTCCGATCCCTTCGTGTCGCCCGAGAGCGGCGATACGCTCTCGTTCGATATCTCCCAGAAGCTGGACGGCATCTTCAACGCCGGAGTGGGGATCGAGTACACGTTCAGCGATCTGCTGGGCGGCTACGGCGGGTTCCGGACCGACTTCAGCGCGCGGCCCGATGAGGTCTCGGGCGGCGATTTCACGTCCACCGTCTCTCGGTGGAACATCTATCACGTCTCGGCGGGCAGCACCTTCACGGTCGAGCGATCCGACTTCACGCTCGGGGTGGTCTTCTCGTTCGGGGAGAGCGAACCGTTCGATCCGTTGGTCCTGCTTCCCGGCCTACGGCCTCCCACGGATGAGGACCGGATGGCCACGGCGAGCTTCACACGGATCACGGTGATTCTAGGTTTCGGGCTGGACCTCTAGGCCGACATCCGCCTGCCTGGCCGTCGGCCTCCCGGTTGCGCGGCTACAACAGGAGGCTGCTCAGGTAGGCGGTCGCGACCCCCAAGTAGTTGCCGAGGGCGTAGCCGATCAGCGCCAGCATGATCGAGACCGGGACGAGCTCCTCCCGGTGGTAGCCTGCGGCCACCGGGGCCGAGGCCGCACCCCCCACCGCAGACACGCTCGAGATCGCCGCCATGCTTACATCCATCCGGAACAGCTTCGC
>JBDHIM010000227.1:0-2995 GCA_039587445.1 Gemmatimonadota bacterium | reverse complement strand
TAGACCGCATTGTTGAGGTAATAGTTGTCCATGTCGCCGACGTAGATGTGGAGCTTCCCCTCCAGCTTCGGCCCCAGCTTGGCCCAGTCGCGCTCGAGGATGTGGCGCAGATCGTAGTTCTCTCTCCAGTACTCGGCGACGTCGTGGTCGATCTCACCCGTGCGCTTGTCCCAGAGCCGCTTCGGGTAGCCGTCCTCGCCCTGTGGTGAGTAGACGGCTTCCCAGATGTCGAACTGGTCCCCGGACCGGTTCTTCGTTCCCAGCACGAGCTCGAGATGGTTGTATTCGGCGAGCGTCTGGTCGACCTCACCCAGCCAGTTCCGATGCACCGGCCGCTCGATCCGCTTGAAGGGTCCGTCTACGTAGTAGGCGTTCGGATCCTCGTAGATGTCCACGAGCGTGTAGGCCCGGAAATCGATCGGGTCCGGACAGGCGGCGAAGGTACCGTTGTACTCGTCGGGGTAGAGCACCTGGACGGCCAGCGCCTCCCAACCACCCGTGGAGCCCCCGTACAGGAAGCGGGCCCATCCCTCGCCGATCCCCCGGAAACGCTCCTCGATGTATGGGATGAGCTCGTGCGTGATCGCGTCTCCGTAGGGCCCCAGGTTCGCGGAGTTCACCGCGTATGAGTCGTCGTAGTATGGGTTGGCGTGCTGCACCTCGATGATGATGAAGCGGGGAGACTCCTCCGATATCCAGGATCGGTAGAAATCGTATGCCTCCTGCTGGACGATCCGGTTATAGCACTCGACGTCGAAGCGCTCCGAGTACTCGCACTCCAGATCCGGATCCGGAGGCTCGGTTCGGAAACCTCCGAAGTCCGACGGGAAGTGGCCGTGGAAGACGATAAGCGGGTAGCGAGCATCCGGGTTCTCGTCGAACCCCTCGGGAAGCAGCACATGGGCACCTAGGTACATCGGCCGTCCCCAGAACTCGGTGAGCAGATCGCTCTGCATGCGGACGTGCTTGATGTATTCCGTGTCCTCGGGCTCCTCGATGGGCGGCATCACCTGTTCGAGGGAGATCTCGATGGGCCGCGTGTCGGCGGGATCGACGCGGATTCGTCGCGGCGTGCTGTAGAGGTTGCCCGGCGCCCGGTTCCAGCGCTGTCCTTCCCCCCGGTCCATCGGAAGCTTCACGGTGTGCCCGGTGGCCAGAGCGAACGTCTGGTACTCGTGGAGAACGGCCTGAACGGAGTACTCGCCCGGCGGCGCCTCGGCCAAACTCTCCTTCGGGAACCCGAGCACGCCCGCGTCAATCACGACGCTCTCGCCCGGCACGAGCCCTCGGACGTCGACCCCGAAGACCTGGGACGCTCCGAGGCCGGCGCTCACCTGAAACCTGGGTTCTGCCTCGTCATCGACCGCCAGTATCAGGATGACTCGGCCGTCGACCGGGGCTGCGGTAGCCGTTTCCGGAATCGAGATGGCGAAGGTGAGGGGTGCATCCGGGATCGGCTCCTCATCGGCGCCTGGCGCGGCGCAGCCGGGCACGCTCACTAGCAGCGCGGGTGCGATGATCAGCGGAACGAGATGACTGCGGCGAGAATCCTGTGCGTCGGATCTCATGAGGTCGACTCCTGGTGGGGTTCATCGGATATGGGAAGGATCAACCGGAGCAGAGGGGGCGTCAACAGGGCGTCGGCCGATGACGCCGCCCCGAAACGGAAGAGGGGCGGCCCGCGCCGGAGCCACCCCTCTCTTTCCCATGGACGCCCTTCGCCCCCGACGGGGCTGGGTGGCCTACTTCGGAGGACCCTTCAGCGGGATCATGATGTGGGCGTAGGGGGTCCCGGACCACATGATCCACGGCCCACCGTTGTGCGGGTCGGTCGACATGTTCTCGAAGGACGAATGGTCGGGCACCAGGATCATCAGGTGCGGACCGATGCCCTTGATCCATTGATTATCGTCGGTCTTCTCCGTAGCGAACGGATCCGTGTTACTCACGGGCGAGTCGTCGACCATCATGTACGCGATGCCCACCTGGTCGTAGGACGGATCCCGCTTGGCGATGTACGCCTGCAGGAAATCCCACCAGGCTGCATCCACGCACCACGGATCCTCGCCTTCAGTGTTCGCCCGGTCCGGGAGGCAAAGCCAGTCGTTCGAGCCCTCCCGAATGACCTCTCCGCTCCAATCGAGGATGGTCGCGTTCTCCGAGATTGACGCGGGTCCGGCCTTCTCGGCGCTTTCGATCTTGGCGTCCTGGGCGTGAGCGCACACGGGAAACGCCAGTAGAAGGGTGAGGACGGCTATCGAACTGCGTGGCATGGTCTGGCCTCCTTGGTGTGAGGGTCTCCCGGCCGAAAGGAACAGCGGCATCGAGGTGCAATAGCATATCGTACCTTCCGCCTCCATGCGCAACTTTACGGTGCGTTAGGATTCGATCACCAGCGTTCGATCCAGCTCGACGATCGACGGCCTGCCGGCGATTCCGGAAGCTCCCCGCACCCATCGCTCACAGCAAGCGGCCGACCGATCCACTACGCCTGGAACGGGCGCCAGCCTACCTTGACCCTCAAGTCAGCATGAATACCGCCCCCGCGAGCCAAGCAGCACTACTCCTGATCGACGTCCAGCAGGGCTTCGATGCCCCCGGCTGGGGCGAGCGGAACAACCCGGACGCCGAACGCAACATCGGCCGGCTTCTCGAGGCCTGGCGGACAGCGGGCTGGCCGGTCCTGCACGTTCAGCACATCTCCGTGGAACCGGGCTCGGTGCTCGGGCCCGGGCAGCCGGGCGCTGAGCTCAAGCCCGAGGCGATGCCAACGACGGAGGAACCCCTGTTCCAGAAGAACGTGAACAGCGCCTTCATCGGCACCGATTTGGAATCGCATCTTCGGGAGCGGGGCATCGAGGCACTGGTCATCGTCGGGCTGACGACCAACCACTGTGTGTCGACGACCGCCCGCATGTCGGGGAACCTGGGCTTCGACACCTACGTCGTCGACGACGCCACGGCCACGTTCGACCGGGTCGGGCACGATGGCCGA
>JBDHIM010000063.1:0-12608 GCA_039587445.1 Gemmatimonadota bacterium | reverse complement strand
CCGCGGTCGGGTCCGATGATGTCGAGGATTATCCGAAGGGTCGTCGTCTTGCCCGCGCCGTTGGGTCCGAGCAGGCCATAGATGGACCCGCTGGGCACGCACAGATCGAGATCCTCGACGGCCGTCTGCTGGCCGAAGGACTTGGCTATGCCCTGCAGGTGGATGGCTCGGTCGATCATGCCCACCGCTGAGGAAGGTGTTCGGGTGGCGTCAACCTCGCGTCTGCGTTGAATCTGCCGCAAGGCTGCCTACGGCTGTCGAGACTGGGGTACCTCTCTGTATATTCGGAGGTTGCGGGAAAGACCGGCGGTTCGGCCTCGTCCGAAATCCGCCGGAGACCGAGCGGCGGCCTCAACACATCGGACCATCTCCGGGAGCGGTCATATGGCCATCTATCGTGTGAACTACTACTCCACGGTCACTGTCGGGAGCGGTGGACGGATCACCATCCCGCAGGAGATGCGCGACGACATGCGGCTTGAAGATGGCGCGACGCTTACCGCTCGGCTCGAAGAGAGCGAAACTGGTCAGCGCCAGCTCACTCTCTGGAAATCCGAAGCCGAGAGCTAGCTCCCCTCCACGCCTTAGCCCGGCACGGGTGCCGGGCGCTCTCCGAAGTTGATCGCCATAGCTCCGAACAGGAGCTCCAAGAAGCCGCAGCGCACGAACCCCGAGCGCTGCATCGACCCGATCAGTTCCTGCTGGGCCGGATAGCGGCGAAGAGACTCCGGGATGTAGAGATACGCGTCGACATCCCTGTGCAGCAGCCAGCCGATGAGAGAGCCACTTGCTTCCAGATAGCGAAAGTAGAGGCGTCGCAGCGCCGGGATCGGCGGCTTGCCGAAATCCAGCGACAAGAGCTTGCCCCCCGGTTTCAGGCAGCGCCGGATCTCGGTGAGGCCGCAGTCGAGATCGGCGAAGTTTCGTAATCCGTACCCGATCACGACCCGGTCGAAGGTCTCGTCCCGGAAGGGCAGGTGAAGAGCGTCGCCGCCGGTCCAGAGAACGGAATCCGCGCCTCTGCGCTGCCGACCGACCTTGATCATTGGGGGAGTGAGATCGGCGGCCACGACGCTCCCCTCGCGCGCCGCCGCCGCCCCTATGCCCCGATCGGCGCTCCCGAGCGCCAGATCGCCGGTGCCGGCGGCGAGATCCAGCACCCGAAAACCGGGCTCGAGATCGGCGAGCTCGAGCAGGTACCGCTTCCATCGGCGATGAAGGCCGAGTGACATCACATCGTTGGTCAGGTCATACCGACGGGCGATTCGTCCGAAGAGTCCGCGGACGTAACGCCGGTGACCCGCCGGCTCGGCGATCTCGGAGCGGATGCGTGATCTTCGTCCTGGTCTTCCCGTCATGACGCCTCTCTGGGCCGGGAATCTCCTCGGGCTCCCGGTTGATGTCAAACATCGTGAGGCTGGATGGGCTCGCCTGCGTGGGGGGACCTTCCTAGCTTGTTGCGCCCGTCCATTTCAGGAGACTCCCACAGCGTCCCGGTGGCGACATTGGATCCATCCGTGATGACGATCGAGCGTGAAAAGCTCGGCCCCCTCCCCGTGTGGGGATGGGCCGTCGCCTGCGGGCTCGTGGTTTGGGCTCTGTACGTCTTCACCCTGGCGCCGACGACCGCCTTCTGGGACACGTCGGAATACATCGCCACGGCGCACATTCTGGGGATGCCGCACCCACCCGGGAACCCGCTGTTCGTCGTGATGGGTCGCGTCTGGGAACTGTCGCTCGGTTGGACGGGGCTGAGCGTAGCCGCCCGCATCAATCTCTTCAGCGCCTCGGTCTCCGCCGCCGCGGCGGTCTTCTGGTTCCTTGCCGTCGCACGCATATGGGCCCACCCGCGATTCGCGGCGAATCGTACGGTCGTGGTGGTGGCCGCCTTCGTGAGCGTCTGGGTGGGTGCCACCGCCTTCACGGTGTGGAACCAGTCCAACGTGAACGCGAAGGTGTACACGGTATCTCTGTTCTTCGTGGCCGTGGTGACCTACCTCGCCATGGTCTGGGAGGATCACGTCGGGACGCCTCGCGGCGACCGGATCTTCATCCTCTGTGCTTTTCTGCTGGGTCTCGGGGCAGCCAACCACACGATGTCCCTGCTCCCGATCGGTGCGCTCGGGTTCTTCGTCCTCTGGCACGACTGGAAGACGATACTGCGCTGGAGGCTGATGGGAGCCGCGCTCCTGTTCGTGGCGATAGGTTTCTCGGTCCAGGTCGCCTTCGTACCGATTCGTTCCGCCCAGAACCCGATCATCGACGAAGCCGACGCGGAGTGCGAGAGCCTGGTGTCCGCAGCCCTCACGCCGCTGAAGCTCGTGCCGGTGGTGTCGGCGGCGGTTCCGGATGGGGCCGTGTGCGAGCCCCTACGTGCTTCACTGGCGCGAGATCAGTACGGAAAGCCGCCTTTGAGCGAGCGGCAGTCGCCCTTCTCGGCGCAGCTGGCGATGTTCAGCCAGTACTTCGACTGGCAGTGGGCGCACACGCTGCCCAGCCGGGTACGCTGGGTCGTTACGATTATCTTCATCGCTCTCGGCCTCACCGGGCTGAGGCGGCACTGGCGCGGAGATCGCGACAGCTTCGTGTATTTCTTCGCGCTGCTGCTGACGCTGACGGTGGGCCTCATCATCTACCTCAACTTCAAGTACGGTTTCTCGCTTTATCCCGACATCCCCGTCGACTTCCACGAGGTCCGCGAGAGAGACTACTTCTACGTGCTCGGCTTCTACGTGTGGGGGCTCTACGCGGGCATGGGCGTTGCGGTCCTGTGGGAGCGCATGGCAGCGCGGCTGGACGATGCACGCGGGGGTTACGGCAGGGCGGCTCCGGTCCTGGTCCTGGCGCTCATACCGCTCGCCTTCAATTTCGGCTTGGCCGATCGACGGGGCGATTTCTCGGCTCGCGACTGGGCGTACAACATCCTCCAGTCGGTGGAGCCGTATGCGATTCTGTTCACCAACGGAGACAACGACACCTTCCCGCTCTGGTATCTGCAGGAGGTGGAAGGGATCCGGCGGGACGTCACGGTCATCGTACACTCGTATCTCGGGACGTCATGGTACCCGAAGCAGCTACGGGAGCTTACCAAGCCCTGCCCGGAAGGCGTGGACGCGCTGGCAACGCCGACCGTGACGGTCTGCCAGCGGCCTTTCGAGGCGGGCAGTGCCCCCGCGATGTACGGGGAGTTGCAGGCTTCGCCGCCCACGAGGCCGATCCACACGCTCACCGATGAAGAGATCGATGCCCTGCCCGTCGTCCCGTTCGTGGTTCAGAACGATACCACCGTCCAGATCAGCCGGTGGGTGACAGGAACGCTTCGCGGCGGTTCCGCCATCTACTACCCGGACCTTCTCGTCTACCAGATCATCCGAGAGTCCCTCGGCGACAGGCCGATCTACTTCGCCGCGACAGCGCCGCCCGTCTATGATCGCTGGGGACTTCAGCCTCACATGCTCCGGCAGGGTCTGGCACACAAGGTCGTCGACGGTCTCCTGGAAGACACCGCCGAAACGGTCCAGCTGCAGGAGGCTTTCGACGTTCGCTGGGTCGACGTGAATCGCACGCAGCAGCTGCTCTGGGACGTGTACCAGATCGACTATCTGCTGGATTGGGATCTGTGGCCCGAGAAGTCGACGCGGGCGAGCATTCCGGCCCAGTATTACCTGGCCTATGCGTCGCTCGGAGAGGCCTACCGCCTCAGGGAGAAGCCCGACTTGGCCGAGCAGAGCTACCTGAGGGCCGAGCAGCTGCTCCGGCTTTCAGACGCCTTCGAGCCGTAGCGGCTCTCCAGTTCTCTAGTCCACCAGTCCGGCGCTCGATTCCCCGTTCCCCCGGACGGCGAAGGCCTGGCCCAGTCCCGGCACCGACAGGCTCATCGTGAAGTCCTGGGCGCCTCGAGCCGAGAGAAAGTGCCCCCGCGTGACGTCGAAGCGCACGCTGTCGGCGCGCGATCCGATCATCTCCACGCTGACCCCGGGAAAGGCATCCCGGTCCGGCTCGAAGTCGTAAGCCGTTTCCACCAGGATCTCCGCGATGGTGGATGAGCCTGACCGGCTCAGGCGCTGCAGGGAGATGTCGTTGATCAGGACGAGGAAGCCTGGTGCCGCCATCCCCATGTCCGCGGCGCGGATGCGCACCGTGTCCCTCCATCGGTCGCCCACGCGGACCGCCCTCTCCGGCAGGGTCGGAAACCCTCCCTGGCGAAGTGCCGAACGGACCTGTGCGGTGGCTTGGGGCGGTTGTCCCTCGATCTCGATAATGACGGGCTCGGCCCGACGGGTAAATGCCGTCCTGAAGTTTTGGCCGATGAGGCCTGCCGAGGCGTCGGGCAGCATCTGGGCCCCCTCGGCGGAGCGCAGGCTGAAGCTCGCGTCCTGAACCGAGGAGTCGAAGTAGAGCGTGTCCGCTCGGACGTCCCGGGTCGTCTGCTGGAGCACCATCAGGGATTCGAGCCGCTGGTTGCCCCCGAGCTCCGGGGGGACGGCGATGTCGAGGTTGAGCTCGAACTTGTACGTTAACGACTCGCCCGCCGTGGAGTTCAGCCTGAGCCGAACCGCCTCCTGAGCCGGCAGCGGACCTGCCGTCGCCACCCCGAGGACCAGAGCGGACCCGAGCGCGACGAGCGGGGTCCGACGCACGGCTGCGACCGTCTTCCTGCGCCGAGGTGGAGAAGAACCCATCTGTATTCCGTTCATACCGTCACCAGAGTCTCGTATCCGCGGTCCGAGCCACTCTTGTCGTGGAGGGCTAGTACCGGCGATCGAGTCCTGAGTGCCTCTACAAGGAAGAGGGGCGACCCCGTGGGCCGCCCCTCTTCTCTGGCTAACTTCCTCGAGGCGACGCTCTGTGGCGCTCGCCGTCGCTTTGCCGCCTAGCGCCCCTCCTCCTCAGGTGTGACGGTCACGCCGTCTACATCCACCGTCAGATCCGCGATCTTCGTTCGGATCTCGGCCGGGACGTCCTCCTGTACGCGACCACCCAGGCATTCGCCGAAGAAGGTCTCCATCGAGCGATAGAGGGCCATCCGGTTATCGGCGTTCGAGAAGCCGTGACCCTCGTTGTCGGCAACGAGATAGCCGACGTCTATCCCCCGGTCACGCAGCGCCACGACCATCTGGTCCGATTCGAGCTTCGTTACCCGAGGGTCGTTGGCTCCCTGCACGATCAGGATCGGATCCTCGATCCGGTCGACGTGGAAGAGCGGCGACCGCGTCTTCATGTCCTCGCGATCCGCTTCCACCGCAGGATCCCCCACGAAGCGGTGCCAGTATCCCTTGAGGAACGGGCCCCAGTACGCCGGAAACGACTCGATCAGGGTGATCAGCGATGAAGGTCCCACGTAGTCGACGCCGCAGGCGAAGACCTCGGGCGTGAAGGTCAGGCTCACCAACGTGGCGTAGCCGCCGTATGACCCACCGTAGACGCCGATCAGATCCGGGTCGGCGATGCCCTCGGCGACGGCCCACTTCACGCCGTCGATCAGATCATCGTGCATCTTGCCGGCGAACTCCTTCACCGCCGCGTTGAAGAACTGCTTCCCGTAGCCGGTGGAGCCGCGGTAGTTGACCTGAAGGACCGCGTACCCACGGTTGGCCAGCATCTGGGCCTCGGGCTGATAGCCCCAGTCGTCGCGCGCCCAGGGGCCGCCGTGCACCAGCAGCACCGTCGGCAGAGCCTCGGGCTCGACCCCCTTGGGGAGCGTCAGGTAGCCATTGATCGCGAGGCCGTCCCTCGCCGGGAAGGAGACCGGCTTCACGTTGGCGAGCTGGTCCGGCTCGAGCCACGGCCGCGGGCGGAAGAGGAACTCGGCCTCGCCTGTCTCGCGGTCGTACACGTAGGTGGCGCCGGGGTCGGTCGGAGAGTCGTAGGAGACCATCCACTTGTTCTCGTCCGTGGTCGAGGAGGTCACGTTCGGAGTCCCGTCGTGGACCTGGCGCAACCGGGCGATATCCGTCGCTATCTGCTCGTTCTTCGGGTAGATGCGCACCGTGTCGGCGACGTACACGGTCTCGATCAGCTCGTCCGTCAAGTCACTGAAGATGGCGGAACCGAAGTCGACCTCACCCTCGGGATCACGCTCCACCTCCTGCATCTCGCCGGTCTCGAGGTCGAGCAGGACGAGGCGCTGCAGGTTGGTGTCCCCCACGTTGCTGGCCACGTAGATCCGGCGATTGTCCGGATGGAAGCGGAACGGGCGCACCGTTTCGCTGGCCGAATAGGCCGCCACTTCCCGCCACTCCGGGTCCTCGTCGCTCGAGCGCGTGTAGAACGAGGTGCCGCCCTCGGCGTTCTGTCCCATCGCCAGCCGTACCTGGAGATCATGGTCCGGCATCACCCCAACGAAGTTGCCGGGGTTCTCCGCCACGAGTCGCGTCTCGCCGGTCTCCACGTCCAGCCAGTAGGCGTCGAACAAGCTGGGTTCGCGCTTGTTCAGGCCGATGAGGATCTCCCCGGGCCGGTCCGGCGGCACGGCGAAGATCACGGCGCGAACGCCATCGTGCGGGGTCAGGTTCTTCGCTTCGGGCGTCGCGGTGCCCTCGATCGGCACCGAATAGACGTGGAAATCCTCGTTGCCCCCCTTGTCCTGCACATAGAGGAGCATGCTGCCATCGGCCGACCAGAAGTAACCACGCACGGGGCGGATCGTGTCGGTCGTCATTCGTCGTTCCTCCGACGAGCCGATCTGACGCACGAAGACGTTCAGCTTGTCCTGGTAGGGCTTCAGGTAGGAGATGAACTGCCCGTTCGGCGAGATCTGTGCACCCGCGATCTCGGGGTTGTCGAAGAAATGCTGAATCGGGATGAGGGGCGGAAGCTCACCCTCGCCCTGAGCCCGGGCCGCCGATGGCACGGCGAGCAGGGTGGTCGTGGCCAGGGCGAGCAGCGCAAGGTACCTGGAATGCATCACCTTCTCCTTTGTGGCTCGTTCGGTCAATCGGGTCGTGTGGTAGGTGGGAGTCCGACATTGGGACAGCCCGGTAGATTCGATCGTTGCCGCACACCAATACTCGGAAACGCTCTCAGGGCTCCTACGGCACGCGGAACGTGCCCAGGCCCACAAGGACGATCAGAAGGAACCCGATGAGGGATCCCACGATCGCGTAGCGTTTGCGAAGGCCGGCGAACGCTTCGGCCTGGGAAGCGTCTGACACCTCTCCGCCGCCGGCTCGCGCTTCGGCCGCTCGAGCGAGACGCTCGGCGACCGGAATCTGATAGAAGAGGGCCAGCGCCGCCGCCACGAAACCCAGTAGCTGCATCTGGAACAGCCAGTGGTGCGGGAAGGGACGGAAGAACGCGAAGTCCGTCACGCTGATGAGACCGATCCCGCCCGCGAGGGTAAGAAGGACGCCGGCGACACCCAGGGTTCGGAGGGTTCGAGCCGCCGTGCGGTATGCGAAGGCGCCCACGCTCGGATCGGGATCTCTCGCCGCTCTTCCCGTGACGAACGACAGCGTGAAGGAGAGACCGAGCCAGAGGACGACACCAAGCAGGTGCGCGAAGAGGAAGAGTGCGCGAAGATTCATGGTGTTGAAGCTGAAGACGGTTCGCGCAGGCGGCAAGGGAGCTAGATGAGGTTCTCCTTCCACGGCCAGACGGGCCAGCCGACGTTCGAGTGGTTCGCCGAGGGTATCCGGTGCGCTCTCGAGGAGAACGGCCACGCATTCGTGGAGGCCGCCGCCGACGCGTCGCTGGTCATCAACTTCTTCCCCGAGGCGTCACCTCGCTGGTTCCGGCGGAACGGGCAGGCCGTGTTCGTGACCGGCGTCACCCGGATCGAGGGGCCTTTCGACCAGCCCCTCGAACGGGGCTATCCATTGCTCGTCAAGTCGTTGTCGAACCTGCTCGTGGCGCTGGCCGGAGAGGGCGCCGACGCCGAGACGCACTTCCTGACCCCCGAGCAGGGGCATTACGTGGTGCGCGACGGGGGAGACAACGGCGACCACCGAGCGTTCTTCCGACAGGTATATGAGCGTCTGGCGCCGCTCGCCTCCTCAACACTGGTCGTGGACAACGTACCGGTACCCGATCTGCCGCCGGACCTCTGGAGCGGCGACCAGGCGACCGACTCGATCCGGAGGGCCGGGGTGCGCCTGCAAGCTCTCGAACTGCTGCCTGCACCGTTTCCGATCGCGGACGTGCTATCGCCGGATGTGCTGAGGCACCTCCGCAGGCTCTTCGGCATCGGCGGTCTGAGCTACGGAAACCTGAGCGCCCGCCGCGACGAGGCCAGTTTCTGGATGAGCGCCAGCGGCGTGGACAAGTCGCGCCTGCTGGACGTCGGGCGCGATATCCTGCTGGTCACCGGGTACGACCCCGAGCGGGGTGCCATGCTCCTGAGCGTGCCGCCCGATATCGAACCACGTCGAGTCTCGGTCGATGCCATCGAGCACTGGATGATCTACAGGGAGCATCCAACAGTCGGCGCGATTCTTCACGTGCACGGCTGGATGGAGGGTGTTCCGTGCACGGCCTTCAACTACCCGTGCGGCACCTGCGAGCTGGCCAAGGCGGTGGCGGATATGGTGCGGGAAGCAGAGGATCCAGCCCGCGCCGTCGTCGGACTCAAGAACCACGGGTTGACCATCACGGGTCGCTCCCTCGACGAGATCTTCGAGCGCACCGAAGGCAAGATCCTTCCGAGCGTGCCGATGATCTAGCCGAGGATCGGGGATCCGTCGTCACGGTCTCCCGGTTCTCTTCGTCCTCTCCTGGTCAGGAGAGCGCGATCGTTCCCTCCTGCTCGTAGAGCAGATCCGCGTCGGGCAGATCGAGCGTGATCCGCGCTTCGAGCATCTCCTCGCCGGAGAGGTCTCCAGCCAGGATCCTGGCGCGAACGGCCTTCTCGATCTCGCGCTGCGCGTTGACCCCGAACGTCTTGAGGAACTTCCGAACCTCGAGATTGAAGGTCGACTCGTCCATCGTGCTATTCTCCTCGCAGGTGGCCGTCGCTCTGGTTGTACAGCTGTACAGGTAGAAAGCGGTGCCGGCCGACTTCGCTTTACGTCGGCACCCGTTCGGCCGCGGACGCTCCGAGGTCGGCCCGGAGCGCCTCGCGCCGCTTCTCCCGGTCCTGCAGGCTGCACACGCTGAGGGCGCGACTTCTCAGCGCCGTGATCGCATCGGCGGCCGCCGATGCCGCCGACAAGGTCGTCGTGTAGGGAACGCCGCGCGCCACCGCCGCGCGCCGGATCTCGTAGTCATCGTGCTGTGCGTGCTTGCCCAGAGGGGTGTTGATCAGGAGCTGCAGGTCGCCGGAAAGCAGCAGATCGAGGAGGTTGGGCCGACCCTCGTGGAGCTTGAGCGCCGCGCCGCACGGGATCCCTCGGGCGCCAAGGTAATCCGCCGTGCCCTCCGTCGCGCGGACCTCGAAGCCCAGCTCGTGGAACCGTCTCGCGATCGGCGTGACGTTCGGCTTGTCCCGGTCGTGGACGGTGATAGCCAGGGTCCCGGAGATCGGCAGCGAGGATCCCGCCGAGAGCTGGGCCTTCGCAAACGCGAGCCCGAAACTGTCGGCGATGCCCATCACCTCTCCGGTGGAGCGCATCTCGGGCCCGAGCTGTGGGTCCGCCTCCGGGAACTTGTCGAACGGCAGCACGGCCTCTTTCACGGCCATGTCGAGGAGCACGGGTCGATCCGGGAGGTTCAGATCGTCCAGGCGGCGGCCGGCCAGCACACGGGCGGCCACTCTCGCCAGGGGGACCCCGATCGCCTTGCTGATGAACGGGACGGTGCGGCTTGCGCGCGGATTCACCTCGAGCACGTAGACGTCGTCCTCGAAGACCGCGTACTGCACGTTGATCAGCCCCCGGACATCCAACGCTTCAGCGAGCTCGCGGGTGTGCCGGCGCATCCTCTCGATGTCCTCGTCCCGAAGGAGATAGGGCGGCACGACGCAGGCCGAGTCCCCCGAATGGACCCCCGCTTCTTCGATATGCTGCATGACTCCGCCGATGAACACCCGCTCGCCGTCCGCGATGGCGTCGACATCGGCTTCGAACGCGTCCTCGAGGAACCGGTCGAGGAGCACCGGATGTTCGGGCGAGGCGCGGATGGCGCGGTCGAAGTACTCTGCGAGCGAGGCGTCGTCGTAGACGATCTCCATTGCACGGCCGCCGAGGACGTAGCTCGGACGCACCAGCACCGGGTAACCGATCCGCTCGGCCACCGCGCGCGCATCCTCGATGCTCGTCGCCGTGCCGCCCTCCGGCGTTCGGATCCCGAGGCGCTGGCAGAGGGCCTCGAACCTCCGCCGGTCCTCCGCCTCGTCGATCGAATCCACGCTGGTTCCTAGAATCGGGACTCCGAGATCGTCCAGCGCACGCGCCAGCCCCAGCGGCGTCTGACCCCCGAGCTGCACCACGACGCCGTCGGGCTTCTCATGTTCCACGATCTCCAGCACGTCCTCGAGGGTGAGCGGCTCGAAGTAGAGCTTGTCCGAGATGTCGAAGTCGGTGGAGACCGTCTCCGGATTCGAGTTGACCATGATCGTCTCGAACCCCTCATCCCTGAGGGCCAGGGCGGCCGAGACACAGCAGTAGTCGAACTCGATGCCCTGTCCGATCCGGTTCGGTCCGCTTCCGAGGATGATGGCCTTCGGGCGCTCCGACCGGGCGGACTCGTCTTCCGTCTCGTACGTCGAGTAGAGGTAGGGTGTCGCGGCTGGAAACTCGCCCGCGCAGGTATCCACCCGCCTGTACACCGGGCGGATCCCGTCCCGATGCCGGAGATCTCGCATCTCGGCCTCGGTCCTTCCGCGGAGACGAGCGAGCTCCGCGTCGCCGAACCCGAGCTGCTTCATGTGTTGCAGTTCCGCGGCGTCAGGCTCCGGTCGCGGCTCAGACGACTCGGCGGACGACTCGTTGCCGGAGGAGCCCTGGAAGCGGTTCGCCGCTTCGATCAGCTCGGCGAGCTCGTTCAGAAACCACGGGTCGATGCCGGTGAGTGACGAGATCTCCTCCACCTTCAGCCCCGCCTCGAGAGCCCGGTAGATCTGGAACGCCCTCTCGGGGGTCGGCGTCCGCAGCGCCGCGCGGATGGAGGAGACCTCCACGTCCGACAGCCGGTCATCCTCCGCGGAGGAGGCAGAGTGCCAGCCGCAGCGATCGTTTTCCAGCGCCCGAAAGCCCTTGAGCCAGGCCTGCTGAAAGGTGCGGCCGATCGCCATCACCTCTCCGACGGCCTTCATCTGCACACCGAGCGTCGGATCGCTCATCGGGAACTTCTCGAAGGCGAAGCGCGGCACCTTCACCACCACGTAGTCGAGCACCGGCTCGAAGCAGGACATCGTCTTCCGGGTGATCGCGTTCTCGATCTCGTCGAGCCAGTAGCCGACGGCGAGCTTGGCTCCGATCCTGGCGATCGGAAACCCGGTGGCCTTGGAGGCGAGGGCGGAGCTTCGGGAGACGCGGGGGTTCATCTCGATCACCAACATCTCCCCCGACTCCGGATCGACCGCGAACTGGATGTTGCATCCGCCCGCATCCACACCGATCTCGCGGATGACGGCGATCGCGGCGTTCCGCATCTCCTGATACTCGGCGTCGGAGAGCGTCATGGCGGGCGCCACCGTGATCGAGTCGCCCGTGTGCACCCCCATCGGGTCGAAGTTCTCGATCGAGCAGACGACCACGACGTTGTCGCACCCGTCCCGCATCAGCTCGAGCTCGAACTCCTTCCAGCCGATCACGCTCCGATCGATCAGGATTTCCCCGATCGGCGACGCGTCCAGGCCCCGGCGTACTGCCTTTTCGAACTCTTCCCGGTTGTAGGCGATGCCGCCGCCCCCGCCACCGAGGGTGAAGGAGGGTCGTATGATCGCCGGGTAGCCGGTGTCCTCCGCGATCTCGACGGCCTCATCGACCGACTTCGCGAAGCCGCCGTGGGGCACGGCCAAGCCGATTCGACCCATCGCCTCCGCGAACTCCTCGCGGTCCTCCGCCTTGCGAATGGCCACGTGGTCCGCGCCGATCAGCTCGACGCCGTAGCGCTCCAGCACCCTCGAGTCGTGCAGCTCGAGGGAGACGTTGAGGGCGGTCTGTCCTCCCATCGTTGGGAGCAGCGCATCCGGCCGCTCGCGTTCGATCACCCGCTCCACCCACTCCGCCGTTACCGGCTCGATGTAGGTGGCGTCCGCCATGTCCGGATCGGTCATGATCGTGGCGGGATTGGAGTTGATCAGAACGACGCGGTAACCCTCCTCACGGAGGGCGCGGCAGGCCTGGGTACCGGAATAGTCGAACTCGCAGGCCTGACCGATCACGATCGGGCCCGAGCCGATGAGGAGGATGGATTCCAGGTCGTCTCGGCGGGGCATCGCGGTGAAGCTACGTAGGGGATTCGCTACGCGCAGCCCCGCCGGCTCTCGAACGGCGGCGGGGCCGAGTAGAGCGCGATCTGCAGCGCGCGGAGCGCGCCACGATCAGTCGAGAACGACCAGCTCTACACGCCGGTTTTGTTGTCGGCCTTCCGGCGTTTCGTTGTCTCCGACCGGTCGAGTCTCGCCGAAACCGTCTGCCTCCAGACGGTTCGCAGCGATCCCGTAGGCACCGATCAGATACTCACGAACGGCTACGGCCCGGCGAATCGAGAGGTCCAGGTTGTGGTCG
>JBDHIM010000226.1:0-2743 GCA_039587445.1 Gemmatimonadota bacterium | reverse complement strand
TGGAAGAGCGCCATGACTCCGAACGTCGGCCACAGCGCGAGTACGCCGAAACCGGCCGTCGTCACGATCGGCAGGATCGCCAGCGTCCAGCCAACGCCCAGCTTCGCGATCAGTCGCGTCGTGATGAAGATCTGCGTGATCAACGTCGCGATCTGGGCGAGCATGTCAAAGAAGGCGAACCGGCTGATCGTCTCGCTGAACGCGTCCGACGATTCCAGCACGATGTTCGCTTGAGTGAAGTAGATCAGCGTGTTCGAGATCGCCATCCCGATGATGAAGAGTCCGATGCCGATCAGGTACGGCGACTTGATGATCGCGAGCAGCCCATCGATCGCGCCGCCCCCAATGCGTGCGCTCGGTCCGTCCGTCGCACCCTCTCCGTGCGCCGGACCATCGACGGTCAGGTGCGAGTGCTCGGATTCGAGGGCGACGCGGTCCAACGTCAGCATCACGACGATCGCGAGCGCGAACATCCCGGCTCCGGTGAGCATCAACCCGGCGGGTAAGAACGGCGACGTCGTGCGAGCCGCGATCCATGTGGTCGCGGACCCACCCACGATCGCTCCGAGCGTGCCGCCGATCCCGATGAAGGCGAACAGACGCTTGCCTTGATCGACGTTGAAGATGTCGACCATAAACGCCCAGAAGACGCTGGTCGAGAACAGATTGATCACGCTCAGCCATGAGAAGAACGTGTACCCGGTGACCAGGGCGAGCGTCGTCTGCGAATCCGTCCCGATCACGCCGCCGCCCGCCATCGCATCCCAAATCAGAAGACCCGAGAACACCCCCAGGCAGGCGATGATGAAGAGGTAGGCGATCGGAATGAACCGTCGGCGGTTCGTACGGCTGACCACCCCGCCGAACGCGAGCACGACGATGAGCGAGATGATCGAGGTCAGGATGAACAGCCACCTCAGATCGCCCATGCCCCGCGAGATACCCATCGCCTCGCGCACGGGCCGGAGGAAGAAGTAGCCACACAGCACGGCGAAGAAGAACGCGGCCGACAAGAGCGCGAGGGGAAGCTCACCCTTCCGGAAATTGAGAAACCGCGAGACCAAGTCGGACACGATTGTTCGCCTAATCTCGGGGAGGAGGGAACTTTCGCCGCGCGATCAGCACCGAGCGCGAGCGCCGCGTTGCCCCGTGCCGGCAATGGCCAGAACGACCGAACGCGGCCGCGTCCGGTATGTTTTCAGCTCGGACCTCTACGATCCGTTGGAGAAGACGCGTGAGGGCGGCCGGCTCCTCCTGTCTCGCCTCTTCGGTCAGCGAATCATCCCTCCCTCGCGTGCCAGGCCGCCAGCACCTCCGCCTCCAGCTCCGGCGGGCAGCCCGCTCTTGGCTCCTCGCGCCGCTCCGTGGCCAGCGTCTTCCACCACGCGAGGGTATCGCGTGCGGTTTCGGCCAGCGGACGGAAGGCGAGGCCCGCGGCGATCGCTTTCTCGCAGTTCACCTGGGCAAGGCCCACATACTCGCCGGTGGACGGGACCCAAACGGTCATCTGCACCCAGGGCTGGACCTCGTGCTCCTCCAGGAACTCAGCGCTCACCCAGGTGAACGTCGCATCGGAGCCAGTGGCTGCGCGGATCCCCTCGAGCATCTCGGACATCGTCATCCGGGAGGCCGGGCCCGTCGCGTTGTAGATCCCGGTGTGCCCCTCCTCGGCGAGGCGGATCATCCAGGCGCCGAGGTCACGGCCGTCCACGAACTGGACGGGATCAGACCCGTCGCCCGGAGCCATGACCTCACCACCCCGGTCGAGCCGGACGGGCCAGTAGGTGAAACGGTCGCTGTTGTCCCAGGGACCGACGATCAAGCCGGGGCGGACGATGGTCGCCCGGCCCGGGAAGGCTGCCTCAGCTTCCTGCTCGCAGAGCGCCTTGAGAGGGCCGTAGGTCTCGCCCGTGATCTCCTCGACGGTCGGATCCTCGAGGGTGCCCACCGGAGCCGACTCGTCCATGCCGGCGGTCGTGAAGTCGGCGAAGGCGGAGATCGAGGAAGTGAACATGTACTGGCGAGCCGAGTCCTTGAGCAGCTGGGCCGACTGGCGGACCCAGCGTGGAGTCGAGGCGGAGTTGTCGATCACGACATCCCACTCACCGCCTTCCAGGGCGGCCAGATCGTCGTCCCGGTCCCCCACGAGTTTCTCGACATTCGGAAACAGCTCCGGGTTGGTGCGACCGCGGTTGAACAGTGTCACGGTGTGTCCGCGTTTCAGGGCGTACTCGACCTGATGAACGCCAAGAAAACGCGTTCCGCCGAGGATCAGGATCCTGAGTGGGCTCTCCGCCCTCCCGACGACCGGATCGGAACCGGCCGCCGCCCGGGCGAATGCTCCGGGTGCGAGGACTCCGAACGCGAGCGCGCCGCCGGCGCCCGCTGACAGCTGAATGAACTCGCGTCTGTTGGTCATGCCGACTGGGGTCGTCCTTTCGGGATAGATAGGAAAAAGCCCGGAGCCTAAGCTCGCGGGCTAGGAGTCGGGGCGCCCGGATTTGAACCGGGGACCTCTGCGTCCCGAACGCAGCGCTCTACCGGACTGAGCCACGCCCCGAATTGCAGGCGTCCGAAGACACCCGAAGAGCGGGTGACCGGATTCGAACCGGCGACCTCAACCTTGGCAAGGTTGCGCTCTTCCAGCTGAGCTACACCCGCGCGAGAGCCACCGGTCGGATTTGAACCGACGACCGCTCGATTACGAATCGAGTGCTCTACCCCTGAGCTACGGTGGCGCACG